>JBBRYK010000029.1:0-32647 GCA_038237665.1 Gaiellales bacterium
GGTCGGGTGCACGTCGCGCACCTCGATCGGCGCGCGCTCGCGCGTCAAGCCGCCGGCCCCGAGCGCCGACAGGCGGCGCCGGTGAGTGAGCCCGGCGAGCGAGTTCGTCTGGTCCATGAACTGCGACAGCTGTGAGGAGCCGAAGAACTCCTTCAGCGCGGCGACGACGGGCCGGATGTTGATGATCGTCTGAGGCGTGATCGTGTCGACGTCCTCCGTCGTCATCCGCTCGCGGACGACGCGCTCCATCCGGTAGAGGCCGACACGGAACGCCTCCTGGATCAGCTCGCCGACCGTCCGCAGGCGCCGGTTGCCGAAGTGCTCGTACTCGTCGAGCTCCGAGCGGATCGGGTCGCGGCTCATCACGGCCGAGTCGGCCGCGAAGTCCTTGGACTCCGGATCGACCCCGAGGTTCGTCGGAAGCTCGACCAGCTTGCGGACGAGCGCGAGGATGTCCTCGGTGGTCAGAACGCGTGTGTCCTCGGGCACCTGCACGCCGAGACGCTGGTTCAGCTTGTAGCGGCCGACCTTGGTCAGGTCGTAGCGCTTCGGGTCGAAGAAGAGCGCCCGAAGCAGGTTGCGCGCGTTGTCGAGCGTCGGCGGCTCACCGGGACGCTGCTTCTTGAAGACCTCGATCAGGGCCTCCTCCTCGCGGGTGGAGGGATCCTTCTCGAGCGTGTTCAGGATGAAGATCGAGTTGTCGAACAGCTTGAGGATCGCCTCGTTCGAGCTCGTGTCCAGCGCGAAGCCCGTCGAGGGATCCTCGGCGGGAAGCGCGCGGAGCAGCGTCGTGATCGGGAGCTTGCGCTTCCGGTCGATTCGGGCGTAGACGATCCCCTTCTTGTCGATCTCGAGCTCGAGCCAGGAGCCGCGGCTCGGCATCAGGTTCGCGGTGAAGACCTGCTTCGTCGCGTCCTTGGGCTCCATCAAATAGGCGCCCGGGCTGCGGACGAGCTGGGTGACGATCACCCGCTCGGTGCCGTTGATGATGAACGTGCCCCACTCCGTCATCATCGGGAAGTCCCCCATGAAGACGGTCTGCTCCCGGATCTCGCCCGTTTCCTTGTTGACGAAGCGGACGGTCATCGAGAGAGGAGCCTGATAGGTCAGGTCCTTCTCGCGGCACTCCTGGATCGTGAACTGGGGGTCACCGAAGCGGTACTCGCCGAATTCGACGGCCAGTGTGCCGGTGTAGTCCTCGATCGGCGAGATGTCGTCGATCGTCTCGCGAAGCCCCTCCTCCAGAAACCACTTGAAGGAGGCCTTCTGGATGTCGATCAGGTTGGGGAGGTCGAGAACGTGCTTGAGGCGTGAAAAACTCTTGCGCGCGCGAGGCGCGGCGACCTTGGTGGTCAACTGTTGTTGCCTCCCTGGGAAATGGTTGCTTCTACGGGCGTGCGGGCGTGACGGGGGGTACTACGGCGCAACCCTGAAAGATAGCGAACGCGGCCCCTCCTCCGCAAGGCACGCTCCGCCCAACCCCTTTCAACGGTCAAAAGCATAGCGCGCCGCACCCTCGGACGTCTCAACGCTCCGCGGGAGGTGGAAATTCCACGGCCTGAGAACGGCCTGGCGGAACGGTGCTCGTTCCGCCAGGCTGTGCCCTCCTACGCGCTAGTGGTGGTTGGTCGTCGTCGTCGTCGTAGACGTCGTCGTGGCCGCAGCCGCCGGGCACTTGCCAGCGGTCGGCACGACGTCGCCGTGGCGGAGATGCGCCGCGACGGCGTGGGAGCTGATGCTGATCAGCACATACGGATTCTTTGCCGAATGCGTCTTGTGGCAGAGGAGTGTCTTCTTGGAAGCCGTCGTCGCGGTCGTCGACGAGGACGACGAGGACGACGACGTGGTCGGGTCCTTCTTCTTGGCGGCGCCGTTGCCGTGCCCGTTACCTGCGAGCGCGTACGACGCTCCGAAGCCGACCACGAACAGGCAGCAGAGAAGCACTTTGAGTTTCATCGGTTCCTTCCGACGGATTGCCCTATCCCGATAGACGCCGGCCCGCGCGGAAACCTGCGGTCTCCCGCACGGGCCGACGACAACGGGTTTGCGCCTTTAGAGGTCGCCCCCGCCGTCCGGCGGCCAGCCCGCCGAGGTGAGCGGACAGTTGCCGTCCCGCGGCAGTACGTCGCCGTGATCGAAGTGCGCCGGCAACGAGGCATTGTCGGGCGTGATCAGCACCCAGGGGTTTGTCTCAGATCCGGTCTTGTGACAGATGCTCGTCTTGTGGTCCACGCCGCCGTTGCTTGCGGCGGCAACCGAGGCAACCGAACACGAGACGATGAGCGCGATGATGCAGAAGGTTCTTTTCATAGTCCTTCTGTCGGCAGTTCGCACCCGGGTCCAGCGCCCTCGAAGGGTTACCAACCACTCTCAAAAGGGTGAACGTCGAACCGCTCCACGACTCAGCTTTCGCTCCCGAGGCGCGAGCCGTGCTGCTGTTGGCCCGCATGGTTGCGGGTTACGCTCTCGATGTGATCATCTGCTCGAGCTGCGGCGCCGAGAATCCTCTCTCGAAGAAGTTCTGTGGCGACTGCGGGACCGCGCTCGCCTCGGTTTGCTCGTCCTGCGGAGGCTCCAATGCGGCTGGCAAGAGGTTCTGCGGCGACTGTGGGGCGTCACTGGAGGCTGGCGCGGTTTCGGCGGTGGCCGCCGCCCCTGCAGCGGCCGTCGCGCCGGTGGCCGAGCGTCGTTTGGTGTCGGTGTTGTTCGCGGATCTGGTCGGCTTCACGACCGCATCGGAGGGGCGCGACGCGGAGGACACGCGTGAGCTTCTGACCCGCTACTTCGACAGCTCCCGACAGATTGTCGAGCGCTACGGCGGCACCGTGGAGAAGTTCATCGGTGACGCGGTCATGGCCGTCTGGGGCGCGCCCGTCGCGCAGGAGGACGATGCCGAACGGGCTGTACGTGCTGCCCTCGACCTTGTCTCCGGGATCTCCGTACTTGGCCAGGAGGTCGGCGCGCCCGACCTGCGCGCGCGGGCCGGTGTGCTCATCGGGGAGGCTGCAGTATCGATCGGCGCGGAGGGCCAAGGGTTGGTCGCCGGCGACCTCGTGAACACAGCGTCAAGGGTGCAGGGCGCGGCGGAGCCCGGCACCGTCCTCGTCGGCGAAGCGACCAAACGGGCGTCGGAGGCGGCGATCGTCTACGAGGACGCGGGTTCGCACGAGCTGAAAGGGAAAGCGGAGCCGGTCCAGCTCTGGCGGGCGTCACGAGTCGTCGGGTCGAGACGCGGCGAGGGTCGCTCGATCGGGCTCGAGGCGCCGTTCGTCGGCCGCGACCGGGAGTTCCGGCTGGTCAAGGACCTGTTCCACGCGACCGCGGACGACCGGCGCGCGAGCCTCGTCGCGGTAGTCGGTGTAGCCGGCATCGGCAAGTCACGCCTCGCCTGGGAGTTCGAGAAGTACGTCGACGGCCTCGCCACGAACGTCTGGTGGCATCGCGGCCGCTGCCTCTCGTACGGCGACGGCGTCGCGTACTGGGCGCTCGCCGAGATGGTGCGGATGCGCGCTCGCATCGCGGAGGACGATTCGCCGGAGGACGCGCTCGCAAAGCTGCATGCGACGATCGAAGAGCACGTACCCGACGCGGACGAGCGCGAATGGGTTGAGCCGCGCCTCCAGCATGTCCTCGGGCTGACCGACCGTGTCGCGCCGGACCGCGACGATCTCCACTCGGCCTGGCGTCTCTTCTTCGAGCGGATGGCGGAGACCGGCCCCGTCGTGTTGCTCTTCGAGGATCTGCACTGGGCGGATGCTGCGCTGCTCGACTTCGTCGAGAACCTGCTCGACTGGTCGCGCAGCCATCCGCTCTACGTGCTTACCCTCTCCCGGCCAGAGCTCGGCGAGCGTCACCCGACGTTCGGCACGAGGATCCGCAACTCCACTGCGCTGACACTCGAGCCTTTCGAGGACCCGATGATGGATTCGCTCCTGCACGGGCTGGTACCGGGCTTGCCGGAGGAGTTGCGGGTGACGATTCGCGAACGGGCCGACGGCATCCCGCTCTACGCCGTCGAGACGGTGCGGATGCTGCTCGACCGTGGGCTGCTGGAGCGCGACGGCGACGGCTTCCGGGTCAGCGGCCCGGTCGAGACGCTCGAGGTGCCGGAGACGCTACATGCCCTGATCGCTGCGCGGCTCGACGGCCTCGACCCGTTGGAACGCCGTTCGCTCGAGGACGCGGCCGTGCTCGGCAAGACCTTCACCCAGCGCGGGCTGGCGGCGGTCTCGGGAAGCGCGCAGGCCGACCTCGAGCCGATCCTCGACTCGCTGGTGCGGAAGGAGCTGCTCACACTCCAGGCCGACCCGCGCTCGCCCGAACGGGGCCATTACGGCTTCCTGCAGGCGCTCGTCCAACGCGTCGCCTACGAAACGCTCGCGCGCCGTGATCGCAAGGCTCGGCACCTCGCCGCCGCGGCCTTCCTGCAGCGCGAGGAGGGGCTAGACCCGGATGAGATCGCGGAGGTGATCGCAGCGCACTACCTCGACGCGCATGGAGCCGAGCCTGGAGCCGACGAGGCCGACGACATCAAGGGGAACGCGCGCGCCTGGCTCTGCCGGGCAGGCGAGCGGGCGGCCGCTCTCGCGGCGCCCGAGGACGCGCGCCGGGCATTCGATCGCGCCGCGGGGCTCGCGGACGCCGCGGAGGAACAGGCGCGGCTGCTCGAGCGCGCCGGCGAGATGGCGCTGTCCACGAACGATGCAGCAGCGTCGGCGGAGAGGCTGCGTGAAGCACGAGCGCGATTCGAGGATGCCGGCCTACCACACGACGCGGCCCGTGCCACCGCCCGGCTCAGCCTGGCTCTCTGGGCGCTCGGACGAGGTGAGGAAGCGCTCGAGCTGCTCGAGCCGGCCCTGGCCGTGCTCGCCCAGGACGATCCGGACGAGGACGCCGCCCGGTTAGCGGCTGAGGCCGGGCGAATCCACCACTTCCAGGGCGACGACACGACGGCCGCGGAGCGCATCGAGTTCGCGCTCGAGATCGCCGAGGGACACGGCTTCCCGGCCGTGCTCTCCGAGGCGCTGAACACGAAGGCGTTGCTTCTGCGGGGACGGCCCAGCGAATCGCGCGCGCTGCTCCGAGAGGCTCTCGCGCTGGCGCTTCAGCATGACCTCGTTCACCAGGCACTGCGCGCCTACAACAACCTCTCAGTGTTCGCGTTGAACGATGACCGCCACGAGGAGGCGCGCAGTGCTCTCGAGGCGGGCTTCGAGCTTGCCCGTAGCCGAGGGAACCGCCAGTTCGCCGTCCAGCTGGGCATGACCCTCACCGGAGAGCTGCTCTGGGACGGCGACTGGGACAATGCGTTCGCCCTCGCCGATGAACTGCCGCTCGAGGCTCAGACGGCGGTGGCCGGGCACGTCCATGGCTGCCTCTGGCTCGCCCGAGCGGCGTATGCACGTTCTGACCCGGAGCAGGCCGAAAGCTGGCTGGCGCGAATCTCGCCCGAGGTCGATGCGTCAAGCGACGTTCAGCTGGAAAACCTCGCCTTATGGCGGCGGGCCGTCGTAGCGATCGAAGAGCGCCGGCCGGCCGCCGCGCTCCCCCTTCTCGGGGCGGTTGCTCAGAATTGGGTCGCGACTGGGCTCATCGACTTCGTCCAGCCGGTTCTCGAGGACGCCGCGACGGCGGCGAACGATCTGCAGGACCCGAGCCTCGCGCTTCCGGTCGCGTCGTCGCTCGATGCGGTTCCACCCGCACGACGAACTCGCGGCGTCGCGCTCAGCTGCGCGCGAATTCGCGCCAATGCGGCTGCCGGGAGAGGAGACCACGACGCCGCCGCCGAGGAGTACGCGCTGGCGCTTGCAACAGCCCGCAACCTCGGCAAGGCCGCTCTGCTCGGGCCGGTACTCGTCGACTACGGTCGCTGGCTCGTAGACACAGGTCGTACGGAGGAGGCGGAGCCACTCCTCGACGAGGCGCGGACGATCTTCGAGCGGATGAAGGCAACCCGTTGGCTCGAACGAGCGGCGGGCGTCATGGCCAGAAGCGCACCCGAGACCGTGGTCTCCTGACAGCCACCCGAGCCGGCTAGGCACCGACGACGCGGGCGGCCCCTTCGTGAGGAGCCGCCGCAGTACAGACGAATGAAGCTGGTTACAGGCCGGGCGGCGGAGCGTGCAGGTCGCAGCTGCCGTCGACTGCAACCGTGTCGCCCTGAGCCAGGAGGTGCGGGACTGCCGACGGCGAGACCGTGATCATCACGATCGGGTTCGTCGTCGAGCCCGTGCGCGCGACACCCCCTCAAAGGGTGAACCAGATCCTTCACGCGAGGGAACTTCACCCCAGATCTGATAACCCCGACCCGAAACGACGCGGGGGGCGGCTCGCGCCGCCCCCGCAGACCTTCGATCCGAGCGGGCTCTACTTGACCTCGACCGACGCGCCGGCCTCCTCGAGCTGCGCCTTGATCGAGTCGGCCTCCTCGCGGTTGACGCCCTCCTTGACCGCGTTCGGCGCCTGGTCGACCAGGTCCTTCGCCTCCTTCAGGCCAAGACCGGTGATCGCGCGCACGACCTTGATCACCTGGATCTTCTTGTCGCCCGGGCCCGTCAGGACGACGTCGAAGGCCGTCTGCTCCTCGCTTGCGGCAGCGCCGTCGCCGCCACCGGCAGCCGGGGCGGCCACGGCGACCGGTGCGGCGGCCGTGATCCCCCACTCGTCCTCGATTTTGTTCTTCAGCTCGACGAGATCGAGCACGGACATTTTCGCGAGCTCGTCGAATACCTTGTCGACTGCGCTGGCAGCCATCTACGCCTCCTCGTCCTGGTCGACGGAAGCTTCCGGTTCCGTCGATTGATTTTCGGGTTCGGCCGGCACTTCGGCGACCGGCGTTTCGTCTGTATCTTCGGCTTCTGCCGCCGGCTCTTCGCCAGTCGGCGTTTCCTCTGCAACCTCGGCTTCCGCTTCCGGCTCTTCGCCGGCCGGGGCCACATCTGGCTCCGGTTCCTTCTCTGCCTGCGCTGCTGCGGCCTCTGTCTCCTCCGCCTGCCCGCCGTCGCCACCGAGTTGCTCGATCCGCGCGTCGATCAGCCCGTGCAGGTTCTGGAGCGGAGCCGTGAACAGGCCGACGATCGCCTGGAGCGGCGACGTGATCGCTCCCAGCACCTGGGCGCGAATGACGTCGGCCGAGGGCAGGGTGGCCAGGCTCGTGACCTCGGATTCCGAGAGCGGCTTGCCGTCGAGGATGCCGCCCCGGATCGCCAGCACCTTGGTCGTTCTCGCCGTGTCGGCAAGCGCCTTGGCGACCGCGACCGGGTCACCGTCGGACTCGATGAAGGCGATCGCGGTCGGCCCCTCGAGCAGCGCGAGCAGCAGGTCCGATCCGGCCGCCTCGGCCGCCCGGCGGGTCAACGTGTTCTTGACGACCGAGAAGCGCGCACCGTGCTCGAGGAGCTTCGTGCGCAGATCGTCGATCTCGGTCATCGTCAGGCCGCGGTAGTCGGCGACGATCAGCGTGTCGGTCGAGCGCAGGCGCTCGGTCAACTCGGCGACGATTTTCTCCTTCTCAGCTTTCAACATGTTTCCTCCGGAAATGACTAGGGCTCGCCAAAAGCGAGCCCGTCGAAGCCTTCGATCGGACCCGCCTCGGCTGGGCTTCGGCGCTCCGCGGGAGCTGGTGGAACCTCCCGGTTCCCCCAGACCCCCTCCACTGGCCCGCTTTCGCGGACACAGCGCTTCGCGCTGCCAGCTGTCTTCGGCGAGCGTCTAGTCGGTTAGGCCGAAACTGTAGCCGCTGCCTCCTCGAGCTCCTCGACGATCCCTCGTGTCCGCGCCGGGTCGACGTGGACTCCGGGCCCCATCGTGGTCGTCAGCGTGACGCTGCGGATGTACCGGCCCTTCGCTGCGGCCGGCTTCGCCCGGACGATCTCGTCGATCACGGCCGAATAGTTCTCGACCAACGCCCGCGCGTCGAAGCTCTTCTTGCCGATCGGCAGATGCACGTTGGCACCACGGTCGGTGCGGTACTCGAGCTTGCCCGCCTTCGCCTCGCGAACGGCCTTGGCCACGTCGAAGGTCACCGTTCCCGTCTTCGGGTTGGGCATCTTCCCGCGAGGGCCCAGGATCCGGCCGAGCTTGCCGACCACGCCCATCTGGTCGGGAGTGGCGACGGCGACGTCGAAGTCGTCGAAGCCCTCCTCGATCTGCTTGGCGAGGTCGGCCGTGCCGACGACGTCGGCACCCGCCTCCTCGGCCTCACGCGCCTTCTCGCCTTCGGCAAAGACGGCGACCCGCGACTCTCGGCCGGTGCCGTGCGGGAGCATCAGCGTGCCGCGCAGCTGCTGCTCGGCATGCCGGACGTTCAAGCCGAGCCGGAAATGCGCCTCGACCGTCTCGTCGAACTTGGGGCCGTCCCACTCCTTGACCATCTGCACCGCCTCGACGGGCGAGTAGAGCTTCTCGCGGTCGATCTGCACCCGCGCCTGACGGTATTTCTTGCCGTGCTGAGCCATCAGAGGTCCACCTCCACACCCATCGAGCGGGCTGTTCCCGCGATCACGAGCATCGCGTGCTCGACGTCGCGCGCATTCAGGTCGGGCATCTTCGTCTCCGCGATCTGCCGGACCTGCGCGCTCGACAGACGACCCACCTTTACACGGTTCGGCTCCGGCGAGCCTTTCTCCAGCCGCAGCGCCTCCTTGATCAGGACCGCAGCCGGCGGCGTCTTCGTGATGAAGGTGAACGAACGGTCTTCGTAGACCGTGATCTCAACCGGGGTGATCCGGCCGTTCTCCTGGGCGGTCTGCGCGTTGAAGGCCTTGCAGAACTCCATGATGTTCACGCCGTGCTGGCCGAGCGCGGGGCCGACCGGAGGCGCGGGGTTCGCCTGCCCGCCGGGGATCTGGAGCTTGATCAGCGTGAGGATCTTCTTGGCCATCAGTCGACCTTCTTGACCATGTCGAAGCCGAGCTCGACGGGAACCTGGCGCTCGAAGATGTTGACGAGCACCTTCAGCTTCTGCTGGTCGGCATTGACGTCGACGATCTCGCCGTCGAAGTCGGACAGGTGGCCGGACGTGATCTTCACCGACTCGCCGAGCTGGAACTCGACCTGAGCGCGCGGGCGCGAGTCCGCGCCGGCGCCGGTGTGCAGGATCCGGTCGACCTCGGGCTGGGCGAGCGGCACCGGCTTCGAGCCGGCGCCGACGAACCCGGTGACGCCGGGTGTGTTCTTGACGACCATCCAGGCGTCGTCGTTCAGGTCCATGTTCACGAGCACGTACCCGGGCAGCACCCGCTTTTCGATCTGCACCTTCTGGCCGTCCTTGGTCTCGATCACCTGCTCCGTCGGCACGACGACACGGCGGAAACGCGGCCGCTGGCCCATCGACTCGATGCGATGCTCGAGGTTGGCCTTGACCTTGTTCTCATGGCCCGAGTAGGTGTTGATCACATACCACTGAAACATTGGTTTCTCTTTCCCGCGCGCGTCTTACCGTAGGAGGACGTTTTCGACGAGCCGCTTGAAGGCCTGATCCGCGCCCCAGAGATAGACGCCGACGATCAGGCAGGCGATCAAGACGACCGCTGTGCCCTGGATGACCTGGGCCTGACTCGGCCACTCGACCTTCTTCAGTTCCGCCCACGACTCGCCGACGAAGCGCTTGCCACCGCCGCCCGGCAGCGTCCTGCGCCCGCCCTGGCTCTTCACCGGCTGTGCGGACGGGCGGATCGCGGCCTGGCGCTGGCGAGCGCGCTGGCTGATCGAGTTCGATTCGGCCTGTGCTTCGCGCCGGGCGCGGCGCTGTGCTCTCGTCTGCTTCGCCACGGCTAGCGGGTTTCCCGATGGACGGTGTGGCGCTTGCACCAGCGGCAGTACTTACGCACCTCGAGCCGGTCCGGCGTGTTCCGCTTGGACTTCGTCGTCATGTAGTTCCGCCGCTTGCACTCGTTGCACGCGAGCGTGATTTTGTCTCTGACTCCGGTCTTTGCCATGGCGATTCGGTTTCTTCGGGCGCGCTTCGCGACGGAGTCGCTACCTCGAACCCTCGGAGGATACCGGCGAAGCGATCGATCCTGCCGCCGGCGGAAGCGGCATTGTAGCCACACATCCAGCCTTGTGTCTTGCCTTTTCGGCAACGCTCCGATGAGCACCCCGCAGCGGCCGGAAGCCGGCTTGCCCGGCCGGGAGGCCAAGAGCGACACATCCGCTGCCACGGCAAGAGGAGGGGGCTCGTGGGGGAACCAGCGGTTCCCCCGCGCTCATAGCGGCGGGTGGATTCGAACCACCGACCTGCGGGTTATGAGTCCGCCGCTCTAACCACTGAGCTACGCCGCCGTGACCCGCCCAATTTAGCCGATTGCCGCGGAATAGCTCGGCGTGGCCTCCGAGCCCCGTCCGCGTCAGGTCGAGGGTCAATCGCCCGCGGGGCGCCACCGCGCCGCCCTCGTCGCGAGTTGTAGCCGGCGGCCTCGGTGCGGATCCGATGGCAGTTCGCGCAAACGACTTCACACTTGCGGATCTCTTCCAGGACCAACTCGAGTGTGAGAGCCGTAGCGCGCTGCACGGCTTCGGAGACCTTGAAGTTCTTTTCCCCTCGAACGTGATCAAGGTCCATGACACACGTCGGAAAGCGCCCACCGCAGTCCACGCATGGCCGATCCTTCGCCTGCTCGATCAGCGCACGGATACGCGCGCGGTATTTCGCACTGAAGCGACGCGTCTGGTCGCGCTCTCGCTCCTTTTCCTGCGGAGTCGCCGCTTGCCATCGCGTCCTGGCGGCCCCGCACTCTTCGCACACCCAGCGACTTCCGGGAAGGTCGTACCGCCGTGCGTCCCGATAGCGAAGGCGGCCGCCGCACGCGCAGAACCTAGGGCTCATCGGGATTTGCACCCTGACAACACCCGAGCTTGAGCTGACAGCGTGGACACTGAAGGCACCCGTGGCGCCAGTCGAGCTCGGCGCCGCAACGCGGGCATAGCTCGGGCTCCGTCTTCGTGATGGTCATGTTGCCTAAGATAGCAACGGCGCCGGATGGCAGTAATCGCGGCGCACCCCGGCGAGGTGCAAGACTTCTCGACTCGGGCGCGGACAATGCTTCGCTGTTCTCGCGCGCCCGAGAGGGCGACGGTCCCTCGATAGGCTCGGGGACATGGCCGTCGTCGAGGCAACCGATCTCCATCGCACCTACCGAACGACGACCGGGGTCTTCCGGCGCCGCCGGCTCGAGGTCGAGGCCGTTCGCGGGATCAGCTTCGAGATCGAGGAAGGCGAGCTCTTCGGCCTGCTCGGGCCCAACGGCGCCGGCAAGACGACGACGATCAAGATGCTGATCACGCTTCTGATCCCCACCTCGGGAACGGCCCGGGTGCTCGGCCACGACGTGGTCAAGGACGCGCGCGAGGTGCGCAAGCGGATCGGTTACGTGTTCGGCGGCGAACGTGGCCTCTACGACCGCCTGTCCGCTGCGGACAACCTGCGCTACTTCGCCGAGCTCTACTCGGTCCCGCCCCGCGAGCAGAAGCGGCGGATTGCCGAACTGCTCGACCTGGTCGGGCTGACAGGGCGCGAGAAGGAGCGCGTCGAGGGCTTCTCGCGGGGCATGAAGCAACGCCTGCACATCGCGCGCGGGCTGCTCCACGATCCGCCGGTCGTCTTTCTCGACGAGCCGACGCTCGGGCTCGACCCGGTCGGCGCGCGCGAGCTGCGCGCCACGATCGCCTCGCTCGTCGAGGGCGGCAAGACGGTGTTGCTCACGACCCACTACATGTTCGAGGCAGACGCGCTGTGCGACCGGATCGCGGTCATCGCCCAGGGCCGGATCGTCGGCGAGGGCACACCGAGCGACCTGAAGGCGATCGTCGCCGACCAGACGGTGATCGAGATCGAGGTCTTCGGGGCCGGGGACGCCGAGATCGAGCGAGTCCGCGTCCTGCCCGGCGTCGCCAATCTCGCCGTCGAAGAGCGCGAGTCCGCCCAGGTGCTGACCGTGACCTCGCCTTCGGGCCTCGAGCTGACGACGAGCGTCCTCGCCTGCCTGAACGGCGTCCGGGTGGGCCGCATCGTCACGCGGGAGCCGACGCTCGAGGACGCATATGTTTCCCTCGTCACGTCGCAGTGAAGATCCTGCGCGTCCTCGCGCTCGGATGGGCGATGCACTTCAAGATGCTCTCCCGCTCGGCCTTCGACGGAGTGCTCGGCGTGGTGTGGCCGCTCTTCTTCGCGACCACCGCCTTCTTCATGTTCAGAGCCGGCGCGCCGTCCTCGACGCTCCTCTACGCCTCGCTCGGCGCCAGCGTGATGGGGATCTGGTCGGCAACGAGCGTGGCCGCGAGCTCGGCCCTGCAGCGCGAGCGCTGGAGCGGGACGCTCGAGCTGCTCGTCGGAGTTCCGACCCATTTCGCGCTCGTGCTGATGCCGATCACGATCGCGATGTCGACGATCGGCATCTACTCGATGGCGGCGACCCTCCTCTGGGGCCGTTTCCTCTTCGGGATCGACCTCCACATCGTGCATCCGGTCCTCTTCGTCCTCGCCATCCCGGCCACGATCGCCTCGATCGGCATGCTGGGGTTCCTCCTCTCGGTCAGCGTCGTGCGCTACCGGACGGCGTGGGCGCTCGGAAACGCGATGGAGTACCCGGTCTGGCTCGTCTGCGGCTTTCTCGTCCCGCTCTCGCTCCTACCCGGCTTTGTGCGGCCGATCTCCTGGGCGCTGGCTCCGACCTGGGGCATCCGCGCGATCCGCGAGTCCGCTCTCGGCGGCTCGCCGCTGCCCGACCTCGGCGTCTGCTGCGCGCTCGGCCTGGGCTACGGGACCCTGGGCGTCCTGCTCGTCGAGACTGTCCTCCGCTCCGCCCGCCGCACCGCGACCCTATCCCTGACGTGAAGTCCATGCGGGTCTTCTTCGTCGGGGGCCTGCTCAGCTACCGCGCGCTCTTCAACTGGATCAATCCGTGGGTGCTCATCCCCAGCTTCCTGATCGCACCGCTCTTCCAGATCCTGCTCTTCGCGTACATCGGCCGAGCCGCGCATCTCGAGTCCGACAAGTTCTACGTGATCGGGAATGCGCTCCAGTACGCCGCCATTCCGTGCCTCTTCGCGATGGGCAACACGATCGTGAACGAGAAGCGGCAGCAAACGCTCGGGGCGGTGCTCGCCACTCCAGCGCGCCGCATTCCCCTCTTCGTCGGTCGGGCGCTGCCGGTGATGGCCAACGGCATGCTCGTCGCAGCGTTCGCGTTCGTCGCCGGCGGTGCGCTCCTCGGGATCAGCGTCCCGCTCGGCGCCGTAGCCCCGCTCGCGCTGGTCATCGTCCTGACGGCGTTCTCGTGCACCGGCCTCGGGCTCATCACCGCCGCCGTCGGCCTCCGCGTGGTCGACACGGCCGTCTTCGGAAACATCCTCTTCGGGCTCCTACTGATCTTCTGCGGCGTGAACGTCCCGCTCGACCAGCTCCCCGGCTGGATGAGCACCACGGCTCAGGCGCTTCCCCTGACCCATGGAATCGAGGCCGCGCGGCGGCTCGCCGACGGCGCCTCGGTCTCCCGAGTCGGCGGCCTGCTCGCCGCCGAGGCTGCAATCGGCACCGCATACATCGTGCTCGGCTACACCCTGCTGCGCGTCGTCGAGTTCGAGAGCCGCCGGCTGGCCACGCTGGACCGCGCATGAAAACGCTTCGGATCCTCTGGACCTCCTGGGTCTTCCACGTCAAGGCGCTGACGACGTCCGGCTTCTTCGTCCTGATCTCGCTGCTCCAGCCGCTGATCTTCGCGTCGATCGCCTTCTACGTCTTCCGGGCGGGGCACAAGCCCGGGACGCTGCTGTACGCCGCGATCGGCGCGGGGCTGATGGGCATCTGGTCGTCGACGCTCTTCGGCTCCGGCGGCGCGATCCAGTGGCAGCGTTGGATGGGGACGCTCGAGAGCCTGATCGTCGCTCCGCCGGCCTTCATCTTCGTGCTCGGGCCCCTGACGGTGGCGACCTCGTCCGTCGGGCTCTACGCCCTCGGGGCGACGCTCGTGTGGGGGCGGGTGCTGTTCGGCGTGCCGCTCGAGCTCGCGCACCCGTGGCTCTTCGCGCTGGCCGTCCCGGCGACCGTCGTCAGCCTCGGCTTCCTCGGACTCGTGCTGGCCTCGACGTTCATCCTCTACCGAAACGCGAACGCGCTCTCGAACCTGCTCGAGTACCCGATCTGGCTGATCACGGGCCTGCTCGTCCCACTCTCGCTGCTCCCCGGCTGGGTCCACCCGCTGAGCTGGGTGCTCGCCCCGACCTGGGGCGTCAGGGCCATAAGGGAGGCCGCGCTCGGCGGGAACCCGCTACCCGCGATCGGCATGTGCTGGGCGCTCGCCGCCGTCTACCTCGCCATCGGCGCGATCTGCCTGCGCTTCTTCGAGAAGCTTGCGCGCCAGCAGGCGACCCTTTCACTCACGTGAGCCGCGTGGTCTCGTTCGCTCGGCTGTTCCTGATCGGCGGGGTGATCTCGTACCGGGCCCTCTTCAACTGGGTGCGGCCCTCGATCTACATCCCGACGATGCTCGGGGCACCCCTCTTCCAGATTCTCTTCTTCACCTATCTCGGCCGTTTCCGGGGGCTCGAGTCGGATGCGTTCTTCGTGGTCGGCAATGCGGTGCAGTCGTGCTCGATGTCGGCCGTCTACGCGTCGGTGATGACGATCGCGAACGAACGCTGGCAGGGCACGCTGTCGCCGTTGCTCGCCTCGCCGGGAAACCGGGCCGCCCTCTTTCTCGGCCGGTCGGTGCCACTCGTCGCCAACGGGCTCTTCGTGTCGACGTTCGGCTTCCTCGCCGCGCGCGTGCTCCTTCGCTTCCACCCGGCGGCCGCGGTGGTTCCGACCCTCGCGCTCGTCGTCCTGGTCACCGTGGTGTCGTGCACGGCGTTCGGCCTGCTGCTCGGATCGATCGGGCTCCGCGCCCGGGACGTCCTCTTCGGCGCGAACCTCGCCTACTTCCTGATGCTCCTCTTCTGCGGCGTCAACGTGCCCCTGCACGAGCTTCCCGGCTGGATGCAGGCGATCGGGCGCTCGCTGCCGCTGACCCACGGGATCGAGGCGGCGCGCAAGGTCGCCGCGGGGGCATCGCTCGGCGACGTCTGGGGCCTGGTCGGAACCGAGCTCGCGATCGGAGGCGGCTACGCCGCGGCGGCCTATTTCGTGTTCCGCTACTTCGAGGCCGCCGGCCGCCGCAGCGCCACGCTCGAAACGGCTTAGCCGGTCTACTTCCCGCTCTGCTTGATCATCACGGAGCGGTGACCCTTGTTGTTGCGCGTGCTGTACTCCTGGCCTCGGCGCGCGACATCGACCTGTACCTGATAGCGCCCCGCCGGGACCGTCCCCGGGACGTCGGTCTTGGCGTGGAAGGCAAACGACCTTCCGGGAGCGAGCCCGGGAACTGTGAACGTGCCGATGGGTAGCCGCCGGCCCTGTCCCACCAGGGTGATCGTCCCGGTCGTCGGCTGCGAGCGCTGGTCGCCTGCATTACGAACGACTCCGGAGACCTGGCCGCTCTCGCCACCCGGGATCTGGCCGGGGGTCTGGATGCCGTTGCCGGTGAGGACGGCGAGGTCAACCCGGGTTGCGCCGAGGATCTTCCCGAACGCGTAGTCGATATAGCCGGTCGATCCCTTCTTGTAGCCGTACCCATTGATGATCCAGACGCCGATGCCGTCGGAGGGGTCGACCGAGGCGCCAGCCGTGTCGAGTGCGAACACCTCGGTCGCCGGTGCCGTCCCGGCCTTGAGCACCGCGCTCGGCAGAAACGTGGTCTTGCCGAACATTCGAACCGCGTAGCGCGTCGAGAGGAAGTCTTGCGTCCCGGAAACGGTGTAGGTGACCACCACGTCACCGGCGTTGTTCACCTCGACCCACGGGTAGCCGAAATACGCGACCGTCCCCGCTCCGTCCACCAGGTCCCTCGGGCCGAAGATGCGGTCCAGGAAGACGGGCGTCAGGGGCGTGGTGAGCAGCTTGACGGCGTTGAGGCCCACCACCCGGCCCGCAGTGGCGCATTCGGACAGCCTGATCACCCATTTCCGGCAGTCCATCCAGCTGACGAAGAGCCGCGGCCCGCGCACCGCCACCTTCAGGGCCAGCGAGCCGACGTTGACAGCCCCGACCCGTGGCGGGCTGGGAACGGAAGCGGTCGACTTCTGCGGCAGATCGTTGACGCCGACGGCCGCGTTGGCGACGAAGACGAATGCTCCGTGCAGCGGTGGCGGCAGGCCTCCGCGCCGGGTTTCGGATTTCCGGAAGCCGAGGACGAGCAGCTGGTTCTCCCAGGGAACGTTCTTGACCAGAAGCGTCCACCCCGAAGTGACGACCCCGTGCTGGAGCGCAGGCTGGGCGATGCCATCGAGCGTCCCGATGTCGACCGGATTTCCGCCGATGCCGTTGTCGAGCTTGACGGCCACCCGTCCGTAGCTCCAGCCGCACTTGGGACACTTCTTGCCCGCGACGAGGGTCGCCGGCGGGAACACGTTCACGTTCGCGTAGCCAGGCCCCCCGGCCTTGGCATTCCACGGATTGCCGTTGACGACACCGATCGTCGTCGTCACGTAGTCCTTGGACACGCCGATGCTGGGATAGTCGGCCGCATCGCCCGGCCGGTACGTGCTGTTCGGACAGATCGGCGCCGGCCCGGGTGACGAGCCGATCGCGTTGCACGCGCCGACGTCCAGCGTCGACTCGGTCAGGTAGATGTACCAGCCGTCACGAGGATCCTCGCTTCGCGACACGGCAATCAGCTGCTTGTCGCGCCTCCCGACCCGCTCCGCCGTCGAGGATAGGCCCTGGTAGTAGCCAAGCGAGTTGTTGCGCGCCTGCGCAACGAGCCAGAACCGCTTCCTGAAAGCGTCGAACACCACGCGGGCGTCGTAGACGTCCTGGATGCAGTCGGCGACCTTCGCCTTCTGCGCGCCGCTGGCCTGGAGCGCATTGACCCCCGGATCGCACTTGAGGTTGCCGGGCAGGTTGAGCCCGGTGTTGATCGGGTTGCCCTTGCGAGGGTTGAAGAACGCCCCGAAGATCGTGGCGATGGAAAGCTTCGCTGAGAACGGTGCACCGTCCACGTCCGTCGAGACCAGCGTGCCGGACTTGTCGTAGTAGCGAATCGTCCGGTTTGTCGTGATGACGATGTGCGTCGACGAGACGGCGATCTGGGGATCGTTCTCGCGCGTCGTCAACCCCATTCCGTACGGGCCGGTGCGAGGCGCCGGGCTCTTGGTGCCGGTCAGCCCAATGTCGGGCTTGCAGACGGTCAGCCGGCAATCGCCGTCGCCCGGCTGGTCTCGCTCGCGGTCGGGCTCGTCGTTGTCGTCCTCGGTCGAAGGCTTGCGAGGACGAGGGTCGGGCACCTTGCCCTTCGGCCGGAAGAGCAGCGGTCCGTAGACCTTGATCGGCCGGGATGAATCGACGAGCACGGCCCGAGCGCCACCGATCGTCCAATCGGCCTTCGCAGGCGTTCGGTCGCGGTTGCCGGCCGTGTCCGTGGCGAAGACCTCGAAGTGATGCTTACCGCGCTTCAGGTGGCTTTCGCTGAGCGGCGAGGAGCAGGCCGCCCGCTTCCCGTCGAAGGTGCAGGTGAAGGTCGAGGGCTCGTTGGCCGTGAACGCGAGCGTCGCCTCGTCCGTGGGAACGTTGCCCGCGGGTGCGCCGGTGATCGTCGTCTCGGGAGGCGTCGTGTCCGAGGGCGGTGGAGGCGGAGGTGGTGGTGGAGGCGGAGGCGGAGGTGGCGGATTGTTCGACGCGATCGACCAGGTCCGGCTCGCGCTGGCCGAATCGCCGGCGCGGATCGCAACACCGGTCACGGTGAAGGAGTGCGTCCCTGTGCCGAGGCCGGTGTACGAGATCGATCCGCTCTTGCCCGAACCGCAGCTGCTCGAGCTCCCGTCGAGCGCGCAGGTGAAGCGCGCATCCTCCGAGGAGGTGAACTCAAATGTCGCGTTACGCGAGCTCGTCGTCCCGGACGGGCCGCTCGTGATCTGAACGCTGTGGCTGTTCGGTCCCCCGAGCGCCAGTGCAGCGGCGAACGCGGCCACAACGAGCGCGGCCGTCGCGAGCACGAGGGTGCGGCGGGCCCTCATTCGGCGACTATCGCAGAAGGGTCCCGCTTAGAGGTACAGCATGAGCTTCGCCTTGCAGCCGCACTCCTTGTTCTTGACGGCGTGCGTACGGCACTCCCAGTACTCCCAGACGATCCACTTGAGATGGCAGACCTCGAGGAAGAGGAGGCCGATGATGGCGACCAGGATCTCGGTGCGGCTCACGCTCACAGGATCGGGATTGAGGCGCCGGGCCGCAATGGGCCGTTCGGCCCATTTTCCGGGCCCCTACGGACCCAGGGACCTCGAGTGCGCCGCGATTCGTATCCCTGACGTGAATCGACGCGAGTTCCTGCTCGCGGCCGCGAGCCTTCCGCTGGCGCTGCGAATCGCGCCGCAGGCGCTGGCCGGCGGGACGCCCCTGGCTCTCGTGACCGCCGACACCGAGTCGATGCTCGTCGCGGTCGAGCTCGGGAGCGGCCGGATCCACCGGCGCGTGGCGACGTTGGCCGGACCGCGAAGCATCGAGAGCGTCGGCGGCCGCCTGGCCGTCGTGGCCCATACCACGGAGGGCGCCGTCAGCATCGTCGCCGGCGACACTCTGGAGGTCGTTCGTGTGCTGCGGGGGTTTGCCGAGCCGCGCTACACCGCCGCCCGCGCGGACGGACGCTTTGCGTTCGTAACCGATTCGCAGCGCGGCGAGGTCGCCACCGTGGATCTCGAGCGTCTGCGGGTGGTCGCCCGTCTGGAGCTGGGCGGCCCTGCGCGACACGTCACCATCTCTCCCGACGGGCGGCTGCTCTGGACGTCACTAGGCGCGAAGGCCCCCGAGGTCGTCGTCGTGGACGTGTCCGAGCCTCTTCGCCCCCGTCTGCGGAGACGCATCGCCCCGCCGTTTCTCGCGCATGACGTCGGTTTCGTGCCCGGCGGCGGCCGCGTGTGGGTGACGTCGGGCGACCGCGGCCGGATCGCGGTCTACGACTCGGCCCAGGCGAAAGTCCTCTTCACCCTGCCGGCGGACGCGCCGCCGCAGCACGTGACGTTTCTCGACGGGCGGGCCCATGTGACGAGCGGCGACGACGGCACGCTGCGGGTGCACCGGGCGCAAGACGGCCGAGAGCTGCGGACGACCGCGGTGCCCGTCGGCTCCTACAACGTCCAGCAGGGATTCGGGCTGATCCTCACGCCTTCCCTCGACCGGGGCACACTCTGCGTCGTCAGTCCGGCGGGGAAGGTACTCAAGCGCGTGCAGGCAGCGGCGTCGTCGCACGACGCCTGCTTCGTCATGAGCCGCTGAACTCCCGTAGCGCGCGACGTCCGCGCGGAGTCAGGTCGAAGTGGACGAGCCAGTCGCGGCCGCCGAGCCGAATCACACCTCCCGGCTCGCGCGGGTCCTCGGCGACGAACGGAGGAACGTGCTCCGTGCCGCTGAGGCCGACGTTGACGACTTCGTAGCTCGAGGCCACGAGGGCAGCATGCCCTCTCGCGGCTCGGCCGGCTGCTGCTGCTTACTTAACCAGCTGGAGGAGCTTGAACATCGGCATGTACATCGAAAGGATGATCACGCCGACCATGGCGCCGACGCCGATCATCATGATCGGCTCGATGATCGAGGTCAGGGACTGGATCGAAGCGTCGACCTCGTCCTCGTAGAAGTCGGCGATCTTGCCGAGCATCTTCTCGAGCTCGCCGGTTTCCTCACCGATCCGCACCATGTGCGCGACCATCGGCGGGAACACGGGGTTCTCGAGCAACGGCTGCGCGATGGGCACACCCTCCTGCACCCGGACCCGGACATCTGCGAGAGCCTCCTCGACCACCCAGTTGCCGGCGGTCTGGCCGGTGATCTCGAGCGCCTTGATGATGTCGACGCCGGCGGCGACCAGCGTGGACAGGGTGCGCGAGAACCGCGCCATCGTCACCTTGAGGACGACATCGCCGATCTTGAGCGGAATCTTCAACTTGAAGCGATCCCAGAGCTTGCGGCCCTCTTCCGTCTTCTTGCCTTTGAAGAAGCCGACGATGAGCGCGATCAGGAGCGGGAAGATCACGTACCAGTCGGCCCGCAGCACGTTCGACACCGCGACTACGTAGCGCGTCAGCGTCGGCAGCTGGCCGCCGAGCTGCGCGAAGATGTTCGTGAAGACCGGGACGAGGAAGATGAGCATCCCGATCAGGACGAGCGTCGCGAAGCAGAGGACGAGGGTCGGATAGATCATCGCGCCCTTCACGCGGCGCTTGATCTTCGTCTCCTTCTCGATCTGAAAGGCGACACGGTCGAGCACCACGTCCAGGATGCCCGCTGCCTCTCCTGCTTCGACCATCGCGACGTAGAGGCGGTTGAAGACCTTCGGGTGGCGCCCCATGGCCTGCGAGAGCAGGAGCCCGCCCTCCACGTCGGAGCGCAGCTCGCGAACGACCGCTGCAAGTGTGGTGTCCTCGGTCTGGTCCTCGAGAATCGACAGCGCGGCCACGACGTTCAAGCCCGAGTCGATCATCGTCGCGAACTGGCGCGAGAAGATCTGGAGCGACTTCGGCTTGACGGACTTGAAGATGCCCGACGCGGACGACTCGCCCGCCTCGCTCATTTCTTCGATCCGATCGGGGAGCAGGCCACGGGTGCGCAGCTGTTCGCGGGCAGCCTCGAGGCTCGGAGCGTTCAGCTCGCCGTCGGTCGCAACTCCCTGAGCGTTGATCGCGGTATAGGCGTACGCGGCCACGTGGAACGACCTCCTAGGCGACCGAGACGAGCCGGAGCACGTAGCGCATGCCGTCGGCGGTGTTCATCAGGGTCAAGGACTTGCCCTTGACGAGCTCGACGGTCTGCGACGAGCCCTGCAGCGTCCCTCCGGCCACTCCGATCCGCGCCACGCCGGCCTTGAGCGAGACGAGCCGGAAGAGAGGCTGGGCCTGCGGGAACGACGCGCCGACCGCGACCGTCTCGACGACACCGTTGACGGAGATGGAGGCACCCGACGGAGCGGCGGGCTTCGGGGCGGGCGGCTCGGTGGTGGTCGGCGTTGTCGTCGTCGGAGTCGTCGTCGGAGTCGTCGTGGTGGTCGGCGGCGCCGGGGTCGTGGTCGGCGGCGCCGGGGTCGTGGTCGAGGGCGGTGGCGTCGGCGAAGGCTGCGTTGTCGGCGGCGGGGTGACCGGCGGCGTGCCGGTCGGCGGTGGCGGCTGCCCGCCAACGGGCGCCTGACCGGAGTCGGTGAGCTGCTGCCGGAAGGGGTCCTTGCTCTGGAATAGGCTGAACGCCACCAGCTGACCGTCCGACGCGCTTGCTCCCGTCGCGTTGGGGAGGTCCGCCGGCGCTGCAGACGCGGCCGAGACCGGCTGGGCGGCGGGGTCGGGCGTGACCGGGGTCGACCCCGGCGTCGTCGACGTGCTGCCAGGGTCGGTCGATGTCGTCGCCGCGGCGGTCGGCGTCTTGCCGTGGCTCAGGATCTTCGGGACCTCGACCACCATCAGGATGAGCAGGATCACGGCGCCGATACCGACGAAGATCTTCTGGCGGCGAGCCTTCTGCTGCGCCGGATCGACACGACCCTTGCGCGCGCTCACGGGTTCACTCCTGCGGCGGTCGCGCCCGAGGGCGGAGGCGGTGTGGGCGTCGAGGTCGTGGTCGTCGACGTGGTGCTCGTCGAGGTCGACGACGTGTCGGTGGAGCCGGGGGCCGACCCGTCAGGGGCGAGGCCTCCGCCGTAGACGAACGCGTTGATCGTGAGAGTGGCCTCGACCAGCGGGAATTGCGCCTGCCCCTGGCCAAAGGTCAGACGGTCGACCGCGAAGAGCCGGCCGGTCGACTGCAGCTGACCCTTGTGCACCTCGACGAGGTTCCTCAGCCTGAAGAGGAAGTCGTTGAGGTCGTAGTAGTTGCCACGGAAGACAACGTCGATCGGAACGACCTGGTAGCCCACGGCGACGGTCGGAGCGTGGGGCGAGATCGAGGCGAACGTGATTCCGCACTCGCCGGCGACCCGATTCAGCTCGAGCAGGATGTCGGGCATCTGAAGCTCGGTCGGGATCGCCTTCGAGAGGCGGAACAGGTCCGCGATCTTGATCTTGATGTGGGCGGCGCCCTGCGGCGTGAGCTGGAGGCTCCGGATCTGCTGCTGCGTATCGAGGATCTGGCTCTGCAGGCTGGACGCCTTCGAGCGCTGGGGCGCGATCAACGCAAACCAGCCGATCAGGGCAACCAGCAGGAGGCCGGCCACGAGAACCATGACCCTGGCGCGAGGGGACAGCTTGCGCTTCACGACCCCACCTCCGGCGCCTTGACGTCTGCGGTGATCGTGAACTGAACCTTCTTCTGGCCGACGACGTCCTGGAGGACGCTGGTCCCGAGCGTGATGTTCTCGAGGTCAGGCACGAGCTGGAGGCGGATCAGCAAACGTGCGACGCCTTCCTGGGTGTACGTGTTGCCCTGGATGCTGAAGGTCGTTGCGCCGCCGCTCACCGGCGCGGAGGGGGCCGGGCTGCCGGTGCTGGTAGGTGCCACCGACAACGGCTTCGGCGCCGTGGCGGTGAGCTGCTGCAGCCAGACGTCGTCGGGCAGGACGATGGCCAGCTCACGGAGGAGCCGGTCGAAGCGGACCCGGCCGGAGAGCGCCGAGGAGAGGGCCGACAGGCGGCCGGCGCGCTCGCTCGCGAGCTGGGCGTCGGCGGCCGTGTCGCCGGTCGAGCGTGGCTTCGGAATCGCGGCCAGCTGCGCCTGGAGGTTCGCAAGCGACTGCTTGCGGTCGGCGACCGTGGAGCTCGCGTTCAGGTAGCCGGCGCCGAGCAGCATCAGCACGGCGCTGGTCGAGCTCATGCCGGCGAGAACCAGCTTGTTCCGGGGGCTGCGCTGCTTCTGGTCGCTCGGGAGGAGGTTGACGGCGCGCATCAGTCGTCGATCCCCAGTCCGATCGCGGCTGCCATCGATCCGAGTCCCTCGCGCCGCTTGACACGACGGCCGACCTTGACGCGGCCGAGCGGGTCGCCGACGCGGACGCGGACGTCGAGCAGGCGCTCGAGCTCGGCTGCGAGGCCGGGAAGCTCGGCGGTCCCGCCGGTCAGGACGAGCTCGCGAATCGACAGCGAGTCGGGCTGACCCTGGTAGAAGCGCAGGGAAGAGACCAGATCGCGCGCGAATCCTTCGAGGGCGCGCCTGACCGCATCGCGGGCCATCTCGCCCTGCTCGGGGGTGAGATTTGCAGGCACGACAGAGGCATCGGCGAGAGAAAGCTGGAGCTTGATCGCCTGTGCTTCGGCCGGCGGAAGCTCGAGCGCTCCACCGATCGCGCTGTCGAGAGTCGAGCCGCCCCAGTCGAGCACGCGGGTGAATTCGCAGACGCGGCCGTCGGACACTGCAAAGGTGGAGCGGTCGTGGCCTACGGAGACGACGACGAGCCCGGTGCGGTTCTCCCCGTCCATTTCGGGGTCCGAATCGCCGCCGAGGGCGCGGAGCAGCCCGAACGCCTCGAGGTCAACGCCGAGCAGCTTCAGGCCGGCCTTGCGGAACGCGCCGGCGTAGCGCTCGACGAGATCCTTGTAGGCAACGACGAGGATGACGCGCTTCGCGGGGGCACCGTTGGCGTCGACCGTCTCGCCGACGACGTGGAAGTCCATGACGGCGTCGTCGACCGCGATCGGGAGCGCTTCCTGCGCGCGGAACCGAACCGCGTTCCGGAGCTGGTCGCCGTCCTCGACGCCGCTGATCTCGAAGAGGCGGACGCCGATGCGGTTGTTCGAGATGCCGAGGCGGATTCCCCGCTTGGGAAGCTTGTGCTTCTTGAAGAAGTCCTTCAGCGCGGCGGCGAGGGCATCCGGGTCGCGCAGCTCGCCGGCGACGACGATGCCGGGCTCGAGCGGCTCACGGGCGATCTGGTGCAGTTCGACGGAGCCGTTGTTCGAGACGCGCGCGGCGGAGATCTGCGAGGCGCCGATCTTGATGCCGACGATCTTCTTCGAGCCCCTGTGTGACCTCTTCTCCTTCGACCTCTGAGCGCGGCTCTTCTTCGGCGCCTTCTCCTCGGCAGCCGGCGGCTCCGGCGCAGCGACGGCAGCCACAGGAGCGCGTCCCGGTGCAGGCGGAGGCGCGAGCTCGACAGGCTCGGGCACGACGAGCTCGGGCTCGGCAGCCGCCGCCGGAGGCAGGACGAGGGTCTCCGCTTCGACAACGACAGGCTTCGGAGCGGCGGGGTTGAAGGGCGGGGCGGGAACGGGTGCCAGTGGAGCGGGCTGGGGCCTGACGGTCTCCTCCTCGACCAGGACGGGCTTGGGCGCGGGCGGAGGCGTCGGCGGTGCGACTCGTGGCGGAACCGGGGCGGGGTCTGGCGCGGCGACGAGCGTCCAGTCGGTGGCGACCGGCCGGACTTCCGGGGCGGCCGCGGACTCGGGGACGTGGTGCACGGGGGGTACCGGTGCGACAGGAGTCTTCTTGCGTCCGAAGCTGATCTCCTTCTTCCAGATCGAGGTCTTCTCCGAGGGGGTCGCGGCGGGAGCCGCGCGCTCGGGCTTGCGGGGCCTCGACTCCTGCTGCGCGGCCTTCCGCGCCTCCTGGTCGGCCCAGCGTGCAGCCTGACCAGAAGCCTTCTGCTCGGCGCTCTGGCGCCTGGCCTCGGCCTTGGCGGCGTTCTGCTCCACCCGATCGGCCTTGGGCTTGCGCAGATGAATCTCACGCTTCAGCAGCGACGGCTTCTTCTCCTCGCGCGCGCTGACAGCCTCGGGGTCGAGGTAGCCGGCGTCGACCTTCTTGCGCGGCCGGACGTGAAGCTCTTTCTTCCAGAACGAGGTCTTCTCGTCGGCCATGACTAGCCCCCTGCCACTCGTAGTGACCCACCCGGCTGGGCGGCATCGCGGGTCAGAACGCCGCGCTCGAGCAGCGAGTGCAGCTGGTCCTTGCGGCTCGAGTACGACATGGCGACGTCGCGGGCAACGACACCGCTGATGACGAGGTCGGCGAGGGCCTGCTCGAGGGTCTGCATCCCACGCTTCGTGTTGGTCTGCATGATCGAGTAGACCTGCTCGATCTTGCCCTGGCGGATCAGGTTCCGGACCGCGTCGTCCGGGAGCAGGATCTCGCAGGCGGCGACGCGGCCACGGCCGTCGGCCGTCGGCAGTAGTGCCTGAGTGACAACCCCCTGGAGAGAGGCGGCGATCTGGGTGCGGACCTGCTCCTGCTGATGGCCAGGAAAGACGTCGATGATGCGGTCGATCGTTCCGGGCGCGCTCTGCGTATGGAGCGTCGCGAAGACGAGGTGGCCGGTCTCGGCCGCGGTCAGCGCGGTGGAGATCGTCTCGAGGTCGCGCATCTCGCCGAGGAGGATCACGTCGGGGTCCTGGCGGAGCGCGGCGCGGAGGCCCTCCGAGAAGCTGATCGCGTCGGTGCCGATCTCGCGCTGGTTGACGATGCAGCCCTTGTGCCAGTGGACGAACTCGATCGGATCCTCGATCGTGATGATGTGGTCGGTGCGGGCGCGATTGATCTCGTCGATCATCGCCGCCAGGGTCGTCGACTTTCCCGAGCCCGTAGGGCCGGTGACGACGACGAGGCCGCGCGGCTTCGTCGAGAGCTCCACGAGGCTTGAGGGGAGCCCGAGCTCTTCGAGCGTCTTCATCCGGTCGGGGATGAGACGGAAAGCCGCGCCGATGCTCCGGCGCTGGAAGTAGACGTTCACGCGGAAGCGCGCGAGGCCCGGAACCGAGTGCGACATGTCGATCTGCCGCTTGATCTCGAGCTCCTTCTGCTGCTCGGTCGACATGATGCTGTACATCAGCGTCCGGGCGATCTGCGGGGTCATCTTCGGGTAGTCCTCGAGGCGCTGGAGATGCCCGCGCACGCGAATGCAGGGGTGGGAACCCACCGTCAGGTGCAGGTCGGAGGCGTCGCGCGTGACGGCCTCGGCCAGCAAATCGTCAATGGCAACGTATGGAGTGTCCATGTCCCTCGAGCGAGCTATCGGCAGGCGCTGGAGGTTTCTTGAGAGTGATCTCGCACCGGTTTCGGCAGCGACTATTCGACGTCGCAACCGAGGTACGTCAGAGCGTCGATCGTCTCGTCGAGGAAGGCCGACGCCTCGGTCGTGGTGTTGAAATGAAAGGGTCCTGGAGGGACCGCTAGCCCGTCGCCGCCGGGGTAGGCCTGGGCGGCCACGGTGAGGCCATCGGTGGCGATCGTCAAGACTGCGATGATGCGGCCGTCCTTGCGGGCCGTGCGGGTGCCGCCGGAAAGCGCTGCGCGGGATCCGCGCAGCAGCCTCACGGCCTGGGGAAGGCGGCGTTCGCCGCGGCCTGCGCGACCGACGACTGGTCCTGGAAGCCTTCCAGGCGAACGAAGAGCGTTCCGGGCCGCTGAACGAAGAGTGCGGTCGGGGAGTTGAGCGTCCCGAGCTTCTTCAGGATCGTGCGGGTGGAGCTGTCCGCCTTGCGGCTGACGTCGAGCGCAACCACCGGGACGCCTGCCTGGCGAGCGCCGCCACGGACCTCGGCCAGCGCGGCGACGTCGAGCGGGGCCTCGCTCGAGTAGAGCTCGACCAGGACGACCTTGCTGTCGGCGAGCGGCTTCGCGACCACCTTCGGCCAGCCCGCAGCTAGAGCTGCGGTCACGACCGGGTTGACGCGATGCCGCGGAACCGTCGGCCGCTCGGCCGGTTTCACCGGCGCGGGCGCCGGCTTGACGTGCACCTGGGGCCGAACGGGCTGGTGCGGTACGAGCCCCGGCGTCGGCTCGGAGCTCTTCGCCGCCGAGTGGCGGCTGAGCGTGAAGACGACGACCATGAGCCCGAGCACGGCAAGCAGTCCGGCCAGCGCGACGATCCGCATCTGCGGCGACACGTTCACGTTCATGCCTGCTCTATCGGCAGCAGGACGCGAACCTTTACGCGGACCAGCGGGGCCGGCGTTCCCGGATTCCCTCGCGCGCGCGTGTACTAAATAGAACCGGGCTAGTGGACCTGAAGCGCCGAAGCGCCAGCCCAGGCCCGGGCGCCGTTCAGGCGTACGACCTGGAGGCGATACGTGTACGAGCTGCCCGCCCGGACGTGGCTGTCGGACAACCGATACGTCGAGCCATGGCCGCCGTTAGCGAGGCTGTGCGCCGGGATCAGTCGCGTATTCAGCTTCGCAGCGTGGACCTTGCCGGAGGCGCGGTACACGTTGAACCCGAGGACATCGGTCTCGCTACTTGTTCGCCAGCTCAAGGCCACTCGTCCCGGGATCCCACGAGCGTTGAACGAGTGCACACCGACCGCGGTCAGGATATTGACACCGAGAGACCAGCCGCCCCCGAACGAGCCCGGGTAGCCGTTGCAGTCGTCGACCGCGTAGAGCGTCCACGTACCGTTCGGGTCGGTGCCGTCGAAGACCGACAGCGCCGATCCATAGGGCCCGGCCGGAGCGAGCGGGAACACGTCGGTGCTCGGCTCGCCCGAGCAGCCCAGGGCCGCCGACGGTCCGTGGTTGGTGGGCCGATACGTCCCCGACGCGATCGTGTTCTCGTCGGGGAGCGGCGCGCCAAGGTCGTCGAAGCTGAGGTCGACGTTCGCGACTGGAGAGTTGGGAGTCGGACCGTCCGCGGGCCTGAGCTGGCCCGGGTCACCGCCGGCGTCGGACATCAGAATGACGCTCTGGCCCTGCGGACCAACGAGCAGCAAATCGATGTCGTCCGGCTGGTTGTGGGTGAGCCCGAAGACGCGGACCGTCAGCTTCGAAACCGACGGCTCGCCGGACACCGAAACCTGAGACGGCGTGGACGATCCGACCGAGCCGGCGCCGGGCGAGTCCGGAACAGCCAGAGGAGCCGCTGCCGGATAGCCGCCCGCGAACGCGGTTGCCACGACGGCCAACGCACCGAGCGCGATGGTCGCGACGATGCCGATTCGGTTGCGGAGGACGACAAGCACTTCGAGTCAGCTATCGGCTCGGCGCCCTCGCTCGCCGTAACCCGATCGAGGGTACCGGCGCTCAGACCCTCCTTAAACACAAACGCGGGCGAGCTCTTCCAGCGACGTGAGCCCCGCGGCGACCTTGGCCAGGCCGTCGTCCCACAGCGTTCGCATCCCCTCGTCGATCGCCGCCCGCTCGATCTCTTCCCGGCTCGCCTTCTCCGCAGCAAGCCGCTCGATCGTCTCGCTCATGGTCAGGAGCTGGAAGATGCCGATCCGGCCGCGGTAGCCGGTGCGGCCGCAGCGAGGACAGCCGTGCTTGCGGTAGAGCGCCATCCCGTCGGTGGCGGCCGCCATGTCTGGTGTGACCCGAGCGCGGAGCAGCTCATCTGTCGTCGGCGTGTACAGCTCGCAGCAATGCGTGCAGAGCTTGCGCGCGAGCCGCTGGGCGAGCACTGCCGAAACCGCTGCACCCGTCAGGAACGGTTCCACGCCCATCTCGTTCAGGCGCGTGAGCGTGCCCGGGGCATCGTTCGTATGCAGCGTCGAGAGCACGAAGTGGCCGGTAAGGGCCGCCTCGATCGAGATCTTTGCCGTCTCCGCGTCGCGGATCTCTCCGACCATGACGACATCCGGATCGGAGCGGAGGATCGAGCGGAGCGCGGTCGCGAAGGTCAGCCCTGCCCGCAGGTTGATCTGAATCTGGCTGATGCCGGCTAGCCGGTACTCGACCGGGTCCTCGACCGTGATGATGTTGATCTCGGGACGGCTGATCGCGGCGAGCGACGCATAGAGCGTCGTCGACTTACCCGAGCCGGTCGGGCCGGTGACGAGAAGCGCGCCGGTCGGGCGCCGGACGATCGCGTCGAGCTGCTCGCGCATCTTCTCGGACAGGCCTAGCTCCTCGAGGGACGGAGCCTGCTTCGACTTGTCGAGTAGCCGCATGACCACGGACTCGCCCTCGACCGTCGGCAGCGTCGCGACACGGATGTCCAGCTTGCGCCCGGCAGCCGCGGCGTTGAGCGTCATGCGCCCGTCCTGCGGCTTGCGGCGCTCAGCGATGTCCAGCTTGGCCAGAACCTTGAGGCGGGTCGTGACCCCGGCAGTCAGGCGGCGGGGCACGCGATGCGCCTCGTGCAGGACGCCGTCGACGCGGACCCTGACGACGAGCGAGTCCTCTTGCGGCTCGAAGTGGATGTCGCTCGCTCCGTCCTCGGCCGCCTGGAAGATGATCGAGTTCACGAGCCGGACGAGCGGGCCGTCGGAGATCCCGTCCGGCGCCTCGAGGTCGTCCTCCTCCCTCTCGTCCGTGTCGAACGTGATCGACTGCACGTCGCCGGCGGCTGAAAAGCGTCCTCGGCGGTCGATCTCGGTGAGGATGCCGCTTCGAGAACCGACCGAGATCTCCAGCGGATACGCGGTCGCAAGCCGAAGCTCGTCGATCGCCTGCACGTTGCCCGGATCCGCGATCGCGATCTGTAGCCGCCCCTCGTGGAGGGCGTACGGAAGTGCGAGCGTGCGCGTGAGCACGCGCAGGGGGATCAGCTCATAGGTTTCGGCCGCGATGCCCGTCTCGTCGAGATCGACGAAGGGCAGCCCGTGGCGGCGTGCAAGCGCGCGTGCAATCCCGTCGCTGGTAGCAAGCCCCTCGGCCACGAGGGCTTCCGCAAACGGAACCTGGGCAGCGCGGCCCTTCGCGAGTGCGAGGCGATCCGCCGGGACGAGCTCCGTGGCGGCCAGCAGGGCGGCGACCAGTTCTGCCTGCGCGCGCGGTGAAGCGCCCTCCAGGCGTGGTGTCTCCGGCGGCGCGGTCCAGACGTCGGGTGGCGGGTCAGCGCCGGCAGTCGGCTCAAAGCGTTCGAAGTTCATTCCCTCGAACGAGGTATCGGCTCCGCGCCTCTAAGTGTTTAGTGCCAGAAGAAGTTGAGGTACGCGTGCAGAATCGGCGCGCCGGCAAAGAGCGCGACGACTCCGCCGAGCGCCAGGAACGGCGCGAACGGGATTGCGTGCTTTCGCGCCGCCGACCCGTGTCGGGCGAGCAGCACGACCGCCGGCAAGAGCGCGGACAGCATCGCAACCGACATGGCGGCGGGGACGGTCTTCCCGAGCGCGGCGCCGAGGAGCAGCGCAAGCTTCACGTCGCCCATCCCCATTCCCTTGGGATAGACCAGCACCGCGACAAAGAGGAAGAGCGCAGCTCCGAATGCGCCGAGCGCCCACTGGAAGCTCGGATGGATCGCGGTCTGGGCGGCGAGCACGACGGCTGCGGCCGGCACCACGATCCGGTTGGGCACGATCCGGTGCTCGAGGTCGATGGCCGAGAGGACGACGAGGACGGCGCAGAAGAGCGCGGCGACGGCCCCGCGGCCGGTCAGCCCGAAGACGGCCACAGAAGCGGCGACGAGCCCTGCGGTCAGCAGCTCGACGGCCGGGTAGAGCCAGCCGATGCGCACGCCGCAACTCCGGCACTTTCCGCGCAGGATCAGGTAGCTGAGCAGAGGAACGTTGTCTCTCCAGCCGATGGCCTGGCCGCAGGACATGCAGCTCGAGCTCGGCGAGACGATCGAGCGCCGGCGCGGGACGCGCGCGACGACGACATTGAGAAAGCTCCCGAGGGCGAGCCCGGGAACAAGGGCAACAGCAGCCAGCGCCTCGCTCATGTCCTCCCTATCGGTGGGAACGCCGGCGCGGTTGAGCGCGGGGCCGGCGAGGATGCTTACGGCAAGACGTAGCCGGGGGCCCGCTCGCGGAAGAGCGAGATCGTGTACGCGTCCGACAGCGTCGGGAACCACGGCGGCTGCAGGTACAGCAGCGTGTCGTCGTACTGGTAGATGCGCGACGTGAACATGCTCATCGAGCCGCCCAGGTTGGTCGCGGTCGAGCCCTTGAAGGTCATCGTCCCGTGGCTTCCGTCGTTCGACCAGGAGTGCCACTGACCGCTCTGCGCCAGGGTGGCCGCGCACCAGGTGAGGGTGTTCGGCGTCCACTGGGCGACGATGACGTCGTTCTTGGCGACGAGGCCGAGCACGTCATCGGCCGTCACTGTCGAGGTGCAGTGGCCGTCGGTGTAGTTGATGTTGCTCGAGATATCGACGTCGTCGGCCGAGGCGACGGTGAGGCGGCCGTTCACGGTCCCGGAGACCACGGCGGTCTGTGCGACGTAGACCGCCCCGTTGGTCGGCACGTTGTAGGTGGTCGTCGTGCCGCAGGTGGGCTGCGTCTTCGCGGCGTCGTCGCCGTTCGTCAGCGTGCACGTGGCTGCAGTGAACGTCCCGTTCGTGTTGAAGATCAGGCGCCAGGCGGCCTTGGAGGCGTCGTTCAGATAGACGCCACCCACCTGCGCGGCGCGCTGGATGTCGCTCAACGAGGTGAGGAAGTCGGCGAAGTTCGGCGGGTTCTTGATCACGGTTCGGATGTTCGTCGAGTTGTACGTCTGCGCACCGTTCATCAGCGTCGGCGGGCCGTAGACGTTGTTCTCGGCGTAGATGTTCCCGTACGCCGTGCCGTAGTGGGTGACGTTGTGCTTCGTGCCGCCCGAGTCGATGCCGGCGTAGATCTTGCCGTAGGTCGTCGCAGCCGAGCCGTACGTGATGTCCGCGTTCGCCAGCATCTGGAAGTCCGACAGCGACGAGGGCCGGACGAGCACCTCGAGCTGCCGTACGTCGCTCGTGCTACCGGTCTTGCGGCCCGCGGAGAAGATCCGCACCGCCTGGGTGGCCGCGGTGGGCGCGACGATCTGGAGCGAGTACTCGTAGCCGTTGCCGAGCGATCGCCACGAATCCTTGCCGTTCGGGTACGTCCAGGTCAGGCCGCCGGTCCAGGCAGCGCCCGAGCTCACGTTCGTGCCGCCGGACGTCCGGCGCATAGCCTCGCCTGGATGGACGTAGTGGAGGTAGTAGGTGCCGTCGCTCAGGAGCTTGGCGATGTAGTCGTTGACCCCCGCCTCGGCAGCCTGATACGAGGCCTCCGAGAAGGTGGAATGAGCGCTGCGGGTCGATTCGCCGCGCATGACCTCCATCAGGCCGACGCCGAGAGCGAGGAGCAGCACCGACAGGAAGACGACCATCAGCATGGCGATGCCGTCCTCGCGCTTCGCGATCCTGAGCGCGCGCCTCATTGCGTCGTCCTGAGCGTCGCGCTGTTGGCGTAGTTGTACTGCCGGGCCTGCGAGCCGTTCGGAGAGACGCTGACGCTGATCTTCACGGTGCGGACGCTGGCCGCGGTCGCGGTCGCCGCCCCGTTCCCGTCGAGATAGGTGAACACGGCGCTGTTCCTCACGGACCCAACCTGCGTCACCCAGGCGGTGCTCGGAGGAGTCGACCAGCCCAGCACCCAAGGCGACCCGTCGGTATCCGTGCTGGTCGTGACGGCGCGCTGGAGGTTGTGGCTGACCAACTGGTAGGCGATTCGGCGCATGTGGTAGCTCGAAACCCGGTCCGGAGACAGGAACTGGAGCGTGGTCGCGGTCATGACCTCAATCGGCACCGTCGAGTCCCCGTTCGTCGCCGCGCGAAGATCCTCGGCGAGCTGGTCGACCGTGCCACGCACCTCGGTCTGGAGGATGCTTTCCTCCTGAACCTCGTTGCTGTGCTTGACCGTGGACGCGAAGACCTGCGAGAAGATCGCGATCAGCACCCCGAGCACGGTCATCGTGATCAGCAGCTCGAGCAGCGTGGTGCCGCGCTCGTTCCGGAGTTGGCGTAGAAGCCGGCTCATGGGGCTGGGCAGCTGGCGCTGTTGAAGGTGAGCGTCTGGTTGTTCGCGCCGCTGGCGATCGTCAC
>JBBRYK010000030.1:0-31993 GCA_038237665.1 Gaiellales bacterium
AATTACCATCGCTACCGCGCACGTCGAATACGAAACCGACAATCGTCACTACGCCCACGTTGACTGTCCCGGCCACGCCGACTATGTGAAAAACATGATTACCGGCGCCGCGCAGATGGACGGCGCGATCCTCGTCGTCGCCGCCCCCGAGGGGCCAATGCCGCAGACGCGCGAGCACATCCTGCTCGCACGCCAGGTGGAAGTGCCGAGCATGGTCGTCTTCATGAACAAGGTCGACCAGATGGACGACCCCGAACTGCTCGACCTCGTCGAGCTGGAGCTGCGTGAGCTCCTCACCAAGCAGGGCTTCCCGGGTGATGACATCCCGATTATCCGCGGCAGCGCGCTGGGGGCGATGAACTCGACCAGCGACGATGTCAATGACCCGGCGTTCGCCTGCATCCTTGAGCTGATGGACGCCGTAGACAACTACATTCCGACGCCTGAGCGGCCGCGCGACAAGCCCTTCCTGATGCCCGTCGAAGACGTCTTCGGCATCAAGGGCCGCGGCACCGTGGTCACGGGACGCATCGAGCGCGGCACCGTGAAGGTCGGCGAGGAAGTCGAGATCGTCGGCATGGCTGCCACCCGTAAGACGACCGTGACGGGCGTCGAGATGTTCCAGAAAACGCTGGACTCCGGCGAGGCCGGCGACAACGTCGGCTGCCTGATCCGTGGGATCGAGCGCGAGGACATCGAGCGCGGCCAGGTGCTGGCCAAGCCGGGGTCGATGACGCCGCACAAGAAGTTCGAGGCGGAGGTCTTCGTCCTCTCGAAGGACGAAGGCGGACGGCACACGCCGTTTTTCAACGGCTACCGGCCGCAGTTCTACTTCCGCACGACGGACGTGACGGGCTCGATCAAGCTGCCGGAGGGCCAGGAGATGGTCATGCCGGGCGACAACACGAACATGGAGATCGAGCTGGGCCAGCCGATCGCCATGGATCAGGGCCTCCGGTTCGCGATCCGTGAAGGCGGTCGCACCGTGGGCGCAGGCGTCGTCACCAGCATCGTCAAGTAACCGGAGTCACGGGGCCGACCATGGCACAGCAGAAAATCCGCATCCGCCTCAAGTCCTACGACCACCAGTCGCTGGACAAGTCCGCGCGGGACATCGTCGAGACGGTGCAGCGGACCGGTGCCACGATTACCGGCCCCGTGCCCCTGCCCACCGAGAAGAACGTCTACTGCGTGATCCGAAGCCCGTTCAAGGACAAGGACTCGCGGGAGCACTTCGAGGTGCGCACGCACAAGCGCCTGATCGACATCCACAGCCCCACGCCGAAGACGGTTGACTCGCTGATGCGGCTCGACCTGCCTGCCGGCGTCGACATCGAGATCAAGCTGTGAAAGGCATCGTCGGCCGAAAGCTCGGCATGACCCAGCTCTTCGACGAGGAGAGCGGGGCCGTGACCCCGGTGACGGTGATCGAGGCCGCCCCGTGCCCCGTGGTCTACGTCAGGACGCTGGAGAGCGACGGCTACGAGGCCGTCCAGCTCGCCTACGACCCGGTCGCCGAGCGGAAGCTCTCGAAGGCGGAGCTCGGGCACTTGAAGAACGGCGGCGCGGGCGGCGCCTACCGCGGCCTGGTCGAGATCCGGGACGTGCGCGAGCTCGCTGTCGGCGACTCGGTCACTGTGGAGGCGTTCGAGGCGGGCGACGCGGTCAAGGTCTCGGGCGTCTCGATCGGCAAGGGCTTCGCCGGCACGATCAAGCGGCACAACTTCCACCGCGGCCCCGTCTCGCACGGCTCGCACAACGTGCGGAAGCCGGGCTCGATCGGCGCCTCTGCAACCCCGTCGCGGGTGTTCAAAGGCATGCGCATGGCCGGCCGCATGGGTGGCAAGCGCATCACGCAGGTGGGGCTCAAGGTGCACGCGGTCGACGCCGAGCAGAACCTGCTTCTGATCAAGGGCGCTGTGCCGGGGCCCAAGAACGGTTGGGTCGAGATCAGAGAGGAGAAGGCACATACCCGCCACCACCACGATTGAGGTTCCCGTGCTCGGGGGTAAGGCGGCCAAGGCCACGCTGGACGCTGCCGTTTTTCAGGTGGAGATCAAGCCTCACCTCGTGCACGAGGCCGTGCGGGCCGAGCTGAACGCGCAGCGCGCAGGTACGCGCGGCGCGAAGAGTCGCGGTCTGGTCGCGGGTGGCCGCGCGAAGCCCTGGCGCCAGAAGGGAACCGGCCGCGCGCGGGCGGGCACGATCCGTGCGCCGCAGTTCACGGGCGGCGGCGTCGTGTTCCCGCCGACCATGCGGAGCTTCGAGGTCAAGGTCAACAAGAAGGCGGCCAAGGCCGCTCTGCGCTCGGCCCTGGCGAGCCACGCTTCCGCGGGCACGGTCGCCGTGCTCGACGTGTCCGCCTTCGACGCCCCGTCGACCAAGCAGGCGCTGGCGATCCTGTCCGACTGGGCCAAGGACAGACCATTGGTCGTCGTCGCGAACGACGACGAGGAGAACCTCGTCAAGTCGTTCCGGAACCTCGACCGCGTCGTCGTCGTCGCTCCGTCCGAGCTCGAGGTCTCGGCGATCGTCTGGGCGCGCTCGCTCCTGCTCACGGAGAGCTCCCTAGAGACGGTGCAGAGGCGGGCCTCCTCATGAGCCTTCATCCCAACGAGATCCTGCTAGCGCCGGTGGTTTCGGAGAAGAGCTACAGCCTGATCAACGACCGCAAGTACTCGTTTCGCGTGCACAAGGATGCCCACAAGACGCAGATCCGCCAGGCCGTCGAGCAGCTGTTCAGCGTGCACGTCGAGCGGGTGAACGTCGTCAAGGTCCAGCCCAAGCCGAAACGGCGCGGCACGAGCAAGGGCACGCGCCCCGGCTGGAAGAAGGCGATCGTCCAGGTGCGCGAGGGCGAGACGATCGAGATCTTCGAGGGGGCTCAGGTCTGATGGCGCTCCGCAAGTACAAGCCGACGTCTCCGGGCCGCCGCTTCATGACCGTCTCCACCTTCGAGGAAGTCACGAAGAAGAAGCCCGAGAAGAGCCTGACCGAGCCGGTCAAGAAGACGGGTGGCCGCAACAACAACGGCCGCATCACGACGCGCCATCAGGGCGGCGGCCACAAGCGCCGCTACCGCGTCGTCGACTTCAAGCGCGTCAAGGACGGCGTGCCCGCGAAGGTGGCCGCGATCGAATACGACCCGAACCGGTCGGCCCGGATTGCGCTCCTCCACTACGCCGACGGCGCCAAGGCCTACATCCTCGCGCCCGCGCGGATCCGCGTCGGCTCGGTCGTCGAGTCGGGCCCGAACGCCGACATCAAGCCCGGCAACGCGCTCCCGCTCGAGAACATCCCGACGGGCACGCTCGTCCACAACATCGAGCTGAAGCCCGGGCAGGGCGGCAAGATGGCCAGGAGCGCCGGTGCAAGCGTGCAGCTCGTGGCAAAGGACGAGGGCTACGCGGTGCTGCGGATGCCCTCGAGCGAGATGCGCCGTGTCTCCCTGGCCTGCCGCGCCACGGTCGGCCAGGTCGGCAACGTCGACCACGAGAACATCTCGGGCGGCAAGGCCGGACGCAGCCGCTGGCGGGGCAAGCGCCCGACGGTTCGCGGCTCGGCCATGAACCCGGTCGACCATCCGCACGGCGGCGGCGAGGGCAAGTCCAAGGGCGGCCGGCACCCGGTCACCCCGTGGGGCGTCCCGACGCTCGGCAAGCGCACGCGCAAGAAGCACAAGGCGTCCGACAAGTTGATCGTCCGCGGTAGGCGGCGAGGTAAGGAGAAGCGTTGAGCAGGAGTTCGAAGAAGGGGCCTTTCGTCGAGGAGCGCCTGATCAAGCGGATCGAGGAGATGAACACCTCGGGCTCGAAGCGCATGATCCGGACCTGGTCGCGCGCCTCGACGGTCTTCCCGGACATGGTCGGGCACACGATCGCCGTCCATGACGGCCGGAAGCACGTGCCCGTGTTCATCTCCGAGCAGATGGTCGGGCACAAGCTCGGCGAGTTCGCTCCCACGAGGACGTTCCGCGGGCATGCCGGCGACCGGCAGACCCAGGTGAAGAAGAGGTAATGGCCCCAGTCGAGGACAAGCTGGAGGTGCGCGCCGAGGCCAAGTGGGTCCGGATCTCGCCTCGGAAGGCACGGCTCGTTGCGGAGCACATCCGCGGCCGCAGCGTGCCCGAGGCGCGGACGGTGCTCGCCTTCACGCAGCGCGCAGCCGCACGCGAGATCGAGAAGGTGCTCAAGTCGGCCGTCTCGAACGCCGAGGCCAATCACGGCCTGATCGGCGACGACCTGCTCGTCTCGGCTGCCTATATCGACGTAGGCCCGACGATGAAGCGCTTCCGCGCCCGTGCGCGCGGCCGGGTGGCCCGGATCAAGAAGCGGACCTGTCACATCACACTGAAGCTGGCCGAGAACCCGAAGGCGGCCGAGAAGCCGCGGCGCCCGCAGCGCGCCGCGAAGGCCGAGGCGGCTGCTCCGAAGGCCGAGACGACCGCTCCGACGGCCGCCGAGGCCAAGCCGAAGACACCTCGCCTCCGCAAGCCGAAGGCGGAGCGGACCGAGGCTCCAACCGAAGAGAAGCCCAAGCGCACACGCGCGCCCCGCAAGAAGAAGACCGAGGAGACCGAAAGCTAATGGGCCAAAAAGTTCATCCGGGCGGGATGCGCGTCGGCGTCATCCACGACTGGAAGTCGAACTGGTGGACGAACTCCAAGGACTTCGCCGCCTACCTGCTCGAGGACATCAAGATCCGCGAGCACATCTACAACAAGCTGTCGCACGCGGGACTGTCCGACATCCTGATCCGCAAGGACAAGCAGCGGATCACGATCGACATCTACACCGCTAGGCCGGGGATCGTGATCGGCAAGTCCGGTGTCGAGGTGGACGCCCTGCGGCGCGAGATCCATGCGCTGACGCACAAGAACGTCCACATCAACATCAACGAGATCAAGCGCCCCGAGCTCGACGCCAAGCTCGTCGCCCAGTCGATTGCCGAGCAGCTCGAGAACCGCGTCAGCTTCAGGCGCGCGATGAAGCGCTCGCTCGCCTCGGCGATGCGCTCAGGCGCCCACGGCGTGAAGATCGTCTGCGGCGGCCGGCTCGGAGGCGGTGAGATGAGCCGTTCGGAGACCTACTCGGAAGGACGCGTTCCGCTGCACACGATCCGGGCGGACATCGACTACGGCTTCACCGAAGCCAAGACGACGTACGGCCGCATCGGCGTCAAGGTCTGGATCAACAAGGGCGAGATCATGCCCGAGGGCTACGAGGGGATCACGCAGAAGGACGCCCGCCTCGGCGACCAGGATCAGGCCCGCCGCCGCGGAGGCGCGTCCGAGGGTCTTGCTGCTTCGCGTGAGAGCGGCCGGGGCCGCGGAGGCGACCGCGAGGGTCTTGGGCCCGTTCGCGCCCGCGGCGGAGGCCCGGGCGGAGGCGGAGGCGGCGGTCGTGGTCGCGGTCGTGGCGGCGGCGGCAGGCCGGGCGGAGGCGGAGGCCGCCCGCGCGGCGGTCAGGCCCAGAGCCCGCGCACGGACGAGAACGCCGTGTCGGCCGAGGCCACTGAGCAGTCCGAGACGCAGCCGCAGGTCGAGCCGACGCCGGCTCCCGTCGCCGAGGCGCCGGAGACGACCACGCCGACCAACGTCCCAGAGGAGCCGGCCAACGTCGATCGGTCCGGCGAGGAAACGAGCGAGAGCTAGATGCTGCTTCCGAAGAAAACGAAGTTCCGCAAGCAGCACCGCGGTCGCCGCGCCGGTCTATCCAAGGGCCAGACGACGGTCCAGGCGGGCGACTACGGGCTGAAGGCCCTCGACGCGGGTTGGATCACCAACCGGCAGATCGAGGCCGCCCGGATCGCCATGACCAGGAAGATCAAGCGCGGTGGCAAGGTCTGGATCAACGTCTTCCCGGACAAGCCGGTGACGCAGAAGCCCGCCGAGACGCGGATGGGCAAGGGGAAGGGGTCGCCCGAGCACTGGGTGGCCGTGATCAAGCCCGGCCGGGTCATGTTCGAGCTGGCGGGTGTGCCCGAGTCGCTCGCCCGCGAGGCGCTCCGCCTGGCGGGGACGAAGCTCTCGGTCCGCACCAAGGTGGTCGCACGGGAGGCTGATCTGTTTTGAAAGCCAGGCAGTTGCGAGACCTCACAAACGATGAGCTCGAGCGCAAGCTCGCGGACACGCGGCAGGAACTGTTCAACCTGCGCTTCCAGTCCGCGACGGGTGCGCTCGAGAATCCGGCGCGGCTTCGGCTGGCGAAGCGCGAGATCGCGCGTCTCCTGACGATCCGTCACGAGCGCGAAGCGAGTTTGGAGCGGTAAATGGCTGACGAGAAGACCAACAAGACCGAAGAGACGGAGGCCGAGGTTACGGACGCCGAGCCGACGCCTGCGGCCGAGGAGAAGCCAAAGCGCAGCCGGAAGAAGGCAGACGCCGAGGCCACCCCTGTGGCCGAGGAGAAGCCCAAGCGCTCGCGGAAGAAGGCTGAGCCGAAGGCCGAGGCAGAAGCTCCCGCCGAGCCGGAAGCCGCCGAGGCGCCGCTGACGACCGAGGAGGTCGAGGCAGCCGAGGACGCCGGGACGCCCGAAGACGCGCAACCCGTCGTCGAAGAACCTGTTGCGGAGGAGTCGGTGGCCCAGGAGCCTGTGGCCGAGGAGCCGGTCGCGGAGGAGCCTGTGGCGGAGGAGCCTGTGGCGGAGGAGCCTGTGGCGGAGGAGCCTGTCGCCGAGGAGCCTGTCGCCGAGGAGCCCACGGCCGCTGACGAAGCTCCCGCCCCCGAGGCCGACGCACCTCCACAAGAGGCTCAGGTGAAGAAGAAGCGGAAGCGCCTACCGCGCTCCGAACGCCGGCAGCGCACCAAGCCGGTGCGTGAGCGGCCCGCGACGCGGAAGCCGATCGTCCGCCTGCCCAAGCCCGAGCGCGAGCGGGGGCGGAGCCAGGAGCGCCGCGGCGTCGTCGTCTCGAGCGCGATGGACAAGACCATCGTCGTCAAGGTCGACACGATCAAGGCGCACCCGCGCTACAAGAAGGTCGTCCGGCGCTCGACGAAGTTCCATGCCCACGACGAGCAGAACCAGGCGAAGGTCGGCGACGTGGTCCGCATCGTCGAGACGCGGCCTCTCTCGAAGACCAAGTTCTGGCGTTTGATCGAGATCGTCGAGGTAGCTAAGTGACGACCCCCTACCGCACGGCTCGGGCCCGCTGGGGCGCGCAGGGCGGCGCCTCGCGGCGTCCTCAGTCGTGCCCGTACCTTTCAGGTACGAACACTCCCTGCGTCCTTGCGACGCACCACTCTGCGCGGCCATCAGACGCGACCCGCACGGCAGGAGGTCGTCCGTGATCCAGCAGGAATCCCGTCTGCGCGTCGCCGACAACACGGGCGCGCGCGAGATCCTCTGTATCCGTGTGAAGGGCGGCTCGCATCGCCGTTACGCGCGCGTGGGCGACATCATCACGGCTACCGTCAAGACGGCCACGCCGCAGGGCGCGGTCAAGAAGGGCGAGGTGGTACAGGCGGTTGTCGTCCGGACGAAGAAGGCCTACGGGCGGGACGACGGTACCCTGATCGCGTTCGACGAGAACGCGGCCGTGCTGATCGACAGCCAGCGCAACCCGCGGGGAACGCGGATCTTCGGCCCGGTGGCGCGCGAGCTCCGGGAGAAGAACTTCATGAAGATCGTCTCGCTCGCGCCGGAGGTTCTCTAGCCGTGACCGTCAGCATGAAAATCAAGAAGGGCGACCTCGTCCAGGTGCTCTCCGGCAAGGATCGTGGCAAGCAGGGCCGCGTGATCCAGGCCGATCCGGCGAAGCGCAAGGTGATCGTCGAGAACCTGAACGTCGTCAAGCGGCACACGAAGCCGCGCCCGATGAAGGACTCGAGCCGCATGGGCGGCTCTCAGATCGCCCCGGGGGGCGTGATCGAGAAGGCTTCGCCCGTCTCGGTTTCGAAGGTAATGGTCGTCTGTCCGACCTGTCGCCGACCCACCCGCGTCGGCACCGTGGTCAAGGACGTCAAGGGCGAGCGGTCGAAGTTGCGCGTCTGCAAGCGCGTCGACTGCGGCGAGGAGATCGACAAGTGAGCACCAACGGTTATCGCCCACGCATGAAGGAGCAGTACGAGCGCGAGCTCCGGTCTCGTCTGAAGGACGAGCTCGAGCTGTCCTCGATCATGCAGGTCCCGACGGTCTCGAAGATCACGCTCAACATGGGCGTGGGCGAGGCGAAGACCGAGGCGAAGGCCCTCGACAGCGCCGTCGAGGAGTTGACGACGATTGCCGGCCAGCGCGCGCAAGTGCGCCGCGCCCGGAAGTCGATCGCCGGGTTCAAGCTTCGCGAGGGGATGCCGATCGGTGCGCGCGTCACGCTGCGCGGCGCCCGCATGTGGGAGTTCCTCGACCGCCTCGTCTCGATCGCCCTGCCGCGCATCCGCGACTTTCGCGGGCTCGACCCCGGCTCGATGGACGGCCGGGGGAACTTCTCGCTCGGGATCCGAGAGCAGATCATCTTCCCGGAGATCAACTACGACGACGTCTCGACCATCCGCGGCCTCGACGTCGCGATCACGACCACGGCGAAAACGGACGAGCGGGGGCTCGCACTGCTGCGCGCGCTCGGCCTGCCGTTTGCAGCCGAAGCAGGAAGGGAGCAGTAGGACGCATGGCCAAGAAGTCTCTTGTCGTCAAAGCGGCTCGCCCTCAGCGGTTCAAGGTGCGTGAGTACACGCGCTGCAACCGCTGCGGCCGGCCCCGCGCGGTCTTCCGCAAGTTCGGGCTCTGCCGGATCTGCCTCCGCGACCTCGCCCACCAGGGCGCCGTCCCGGGCATGACGAAATCGAGCTGGTAGGACACGATGCAGACCGACCCGATCGCCGACATGCTCACGCGGATCCGCAACGCCAACAAGGCGATGCACGACCGCACGCAGATGCCCACCTCCCGCGTCAAGCAGGAGATCGCCCGCCTGCTCAAGGAGGAGGGGTACATCAAGGACTGGCACGTCGAGAAGGGCGATTCCTTCGACACGCTCGTCGTCGAGCTGAAGTTCGGCCGAAACCGTGAACGGGTGCTGACGAATCTGAAGCGCGTCTCCAAGCCCGGTCGCCGCATCTATGCTCGGAAGGACCGCATGCCGCGTGTCCTCGGAGGCATGGGCACCGCGATCCTGTCCACGTCCAAGGGCGTCATCACGAGCCGCACGGCGCAGCAAGAAGGCGTCGGCGGCGAGGTGATCTGCTTCATCTGGTAACCGCATGAGCCGAATCGGAAAAAAGCCAATCGAACTGCCCGGAGGCGTCAGCGTCTCCCTCTCGCCCGGCCGGGTGATGATCAACGGCCCGCTCGGCGAGTTGACGCAGCTGATCCCGCAGCGGATGTCGGTCGAGCAGGCCGACAGCACGCTGACAGTGACGCGGCCGAGCGAGCGCGGCGAGGACAGGGCTCTGCACGGGCTCACGCGGACCCTGATCGCGAACATGGTCGAGGGCGTTACCAAGGGCTTTGAGAAGCGGCTCGAGATCCAGGGCGTCGGCTATCGCGCAACCCTGCGCGGGACCGCGCTCGAGCTCAACGTCGGCTTCTCGCACTCGGTCGTGCTCCAGCCCCGCGAGGGCATCTCGTTCGAGGTGCCGACGACCACGGAGGTCATCGTCAAGGGGATCGACAAGCAGCAGGTCGGTCAGACCGCAGCCGAGGTGCGCCAGGTGCGCCCGCCCGAGCCCTACAAGGGCAAGGGCATCCGCTACCAGGGCGAGTACGTTCGTCGCAAGGTCGGAAAAAGGGCCTAGGAATGCCGGTGCTCAGCCCACGCGAAGCCCGCATTCGCCGCCACCGCCGAGTGCGCAAGCAGATCTCCGGCACCGCCGAGCGGCCCCGCCTTGCCGTCTTCCGGTCGAACCGGGGCATCGAGGCGCAGCTGATCGACGACCTGGAGGCGCGCACGCTCGCGGCCGCGAGCTGGCTCAACCTGAAGAAGTCGTTCAAGGGCAACAAGACCCAGCAGGCGGCCGAGGTCGGCAAGCTGCTGGCCGCGAACGCGAAAAAGGCCGGCGTCGAGGTCGTTGTCTTCGATCGCGGCGGCTACCTCTACCACGGACGCGTCAAGGCGCTCGCCGAGGCGGCGCGCGAAGGAGGCCTCAAGTTCTAGATGGGAATTGACGTTCAGGAGAGTCGCGAGCTCAAGGAGCGCGTGGTCGAGATCAACCGCGTCGCCAAGGTGGTCAAGGGCGGCCGGCGGTTCTCGTTCACGGCGCTCGTCGTGATCGGCGACGAGGTCGACCGCGTCGGCGTCGGCTACGGGAAGGCACGCGAGGTTCCGCTCGCGATCTCGAAGGCCGTGGATGACGCGAAGAAGAACCTGTTCACCGTTCCGAAGCACGGGACGACGATCACGCACGAGATCATCGGTCGCGCAGATGCCGCGCGCGTGCTGCTGCGACCGGCGAGTGAGGGGACGGGCGTCATCGCCGGTGGCGGCGTCCGCGCCGTGCTCGAGCTGGCGGGAATCCGCGACATCCTCGCCAAGAGCCTTGGCACGACGAATCCGATCAACCTGCTCAAGGCGACCGAGAACGCGCTGCGCAGCCTGCGTCGGCCCGAGGACGTCGCGAGAATCCGCGGCCTTTCGATCAGCCAGGTGTTGCCCTGGGTGCCGCCGGCGGAGCCGGCGGCGACGGAGGCAGTAGACACCGAGACGACGGGGAGCACGAATGGCGAAGTTGAAGATCACCCAGGTTCGTAGCTCGATCGGGCAGAGCCAGCGTCACCGCGGAACCCTGCGGGCGCTCGGCCTGGGCAAGATCGGCCGCTCAGCCGAGCACGCGGAGAGCCGTCAGGTCGCCGGTATGCTCAGGAAGGTCCGCCACCTCGTGAAGGTGGAGGAGGCCTCGTGACCGAGCAGCTGAACCTCTCGAACCTGAAGCCCGCGCAGAGCAAGCGCGCGCGCAAGCGTGTCGGCCGCGGCCAGGGCTCTGGCAAGGGCCGGTATTCCGGACGCGGGATCAAAGGACAGAAGTCGCGCGCGGGCTCGAAGAAGATGCGCCCCGGGTTCGAGGGCGGCCAGATGCCGATCTACATGCGGGTCGGCAAGCAGCGCGGCGCCACCTCGAAGGACGCGATGCCGGTCGGGCCGTTCCGTACCGTTGTCTATGCAGTCAACGTGCGTGACCTCGAGAAGCGATTCGACGCCGGGACCGAGGTCACCGTCGAGGCGCTCATCGCGGCCGGCCTCGTCAAGAACAGCCGGCACGACGTGAAGATTCTCGGCCAGGGAGACCTGACGAAGAAGCTGACGATCTCGGCGCACTCGTTCTCCAAGAGCGCACGGGAAAAGATCGAGCAGGCCGGGGGAACCGTGAACTGGCTCAGGGGTGAGCCGCAGCCGAAGAAGATCCGAACGAGGAAGGCCAAGCCCGCCGCCACGTCAGAGGAACCCGATGCGGGGGCACAGGAACCCGAGGCCACCGAGCCTGAGGTTTCTGACGACGAGCCCAAAGGCGAGGAGTCAGAAACCTAGTGTTTCGCTGGCTGCGCGATGCGTGGGTGGTGCCGGAGCTCCGGCGCCGCGTGCTCTTCACGGCGATGATCCTCGCGCTCTACCGCCTCGGCTCCTGGGTCCCGGCGCCGGGTGTCGACTCCGAGCAGATCAAGAGCTACTTCTCGAACCAGGGCGGCACCGTCCTAGGCCTGCTGAACCTGTTCTCGGGCTCGGCCCTCTCGCGCTTCTCGCTCTTCGCGCTCGGGATCATGCCCTACGTCACCGCCTCGATCATCTTGCAGCTCCTCACCGTGGTCATCCCGAAGCTCGAGGCACTGCAGAAAGAGGGCGAGGCGGGTACGGCCAAGATCAACCAGTACACCCGCTACCTGACCGTTGCGCTGGCGGCGGCGCAGTCGCTCGGCTACGCGTACCTGTTCAAGCGCTCGGGCGCGCTCCAGGCCAACGCCGGGCGCGTCGTCCTGATCGTCGTCACCCTCACCGCCGGCACGACGCTGCTGATGTGGCTTGGCGAGTTGATCACCAAGCGCGGCGTCGGCAACGGCATCTCGCTCCTGATCTTCGCCTCGATCCTTTCGACTGCCCCCGCGGGGGTTCAGGCGTGGATCAACGGCGGCCCGATGGAGAAGCTCTTCTTCCCGATCGTGGGCCTCGCAGTCATCGTCGCCGTCGTCTTCATCCAGGAAGGTCAGCGGCGAATCCCGATCCAGTACGCGAAACGGATGGTGGGGCGTCGACAGACGGCGGGCGGGTCGACCTACATGCCGTTACGCGTGAACATGGCCGGCGTGATTCCGGTCATCTTCGCCGCCGCGGTCCTGGCGTTCCCGCCGACGCTGGCGCAGTTCTTCCCCGCGACGCAGAGCTTCATCAACCACCACTTCAGGCCCTCGGATCCGCCGTACCTGCTCTTCGAGGCGTTCCTCATCATCATCTTCACGTACTTCTACACGGCGGTCCAGTTCAACCCGGTCGACCAGGCCGACAACCTGCGCAAGTACGGCGGCTACATCCCCGGCATCCGTCCAGGGCCGCCTACGGCGCAATACCTCGACCGTGTGCTCACCCGTCTGACGCTCCCCGGGTCGATCTACCTCGCCCTCGTCGCGGTCGCGCCGAGCGTCTTCATCAAGTACGGAGGCTTCTCCCAGGCAACCTCGAGAGCGCTCGGCGGCACCTCGGTCCTGATCGTGGTCGGGGTCGCGCTGGACACCATGCGCCAAATGGAGTCGCAGATGATGATGCGCTCCTACGAGGGCTTCCTCAAATAGCTTGAACATCTTGCTGCTCGGCCCCCAGGGGTCGGGGAAGGGAACTCAGGCCAAGCGGATCGCGGCGGAATACGGGCTCGCGCACGTCTCCACCGGCGACATGTTCCGCGACGCGATCGCGCGCCGGACGTCGCTCGGCCTTCAGGTCGAGCCGATCCTGGCCAGCGGGCAGCTCGTGCCCGACGAGCTGACGATCTCGCTGATTCGCGACCGTGCCGCCCAGGAGGACGCGCGCAACGGCTTCATCCTCGACGGCTTTCCCCGCAACCTGGCGCAGGCCGAAGCACTCGACGAGCTCCTGGCCGAGCTCGGCCGTCCGCTCGACATCGTCTTCGACTTCCAGATCGACGATCGCATCGCGATCGAGCGACTGCTCGCGCGGGCGCAGAAGGAGGGCCGGCCCGACGACACGCCCGAGGTCATCGCCGAGCGCCTCCGCATCTACCATGAGCAGACAGCACCGCTGATCCAGCACTACCTCGCCACCGGCCGGGTCGTCGGAATCCACGCCGACCGCTCGGTCGACGAGGTGTGGGCGGAGATTCAGAAGGCAATTGAAGAGGCGGAGGGCCGCGGCACGTGATCATTCGGAGGCCGCGCAGCGGCCCGTCCGCGAAAGCGGACCGGTGGAGGGGGTTCGGGGGAACCGGGAGGTTCCCCCGACGACATGTGTAGGCAAACTGAAGCGCGACAGTGATCATTCGGAAGAGCCCAGAAGAGATCGAGAGCATGGCCCGCTCGGGCGAGGTCGTCGCGGAGACCCTCGCGCACATCGGCGAACACGCCCGCCCCGGCGTGACCACGGTCGAGCTCGACGCCCTCGCCGAGGAGTTCGTGCGCTCGAAGGGCGGCAAGCCGACGTTCAAGGGCTATCGCGGCTACCCCGCCTCGATCTGTGCCTCGCCGAACTCGATGGTCGTGCACGGGATCCCCGGGCCCTACGCACTCGCCGAAGGGGACATCCTCTCGGTCGACGTCGGCGTGACGCTCGACGGCTTCGTCGCCGACTCCGCGTACACGTTCGCGATCGGCGAAATCTCAACCGCAGCCGAGCGGCTCCTCGAGGTGTGCCAGGCGGCTCTCGCGGCCGGGGTCGACCAGTGCCGGCCGGGGAACCGGCTGTCGGACATCTCGCACGCGATCCAGACGGTGACCGAGGAGGGCGGTTTCTCCGTCGTCCGGGCCCTCGTCGGTCACGGCGTCGGCCGTTCGATGCACGAGGATCCCCAGATTCCGAACTTCGGCCTGCCGGGCCGCGGGCCCGAGCTCGCCCCGGGGATGGTGTTCGCGATCGAGCCGATGATCAACGCGGGTGGGCCCGACATTGTCGTCCACGACGACGAGTGGTCGATCTCCAGCACGGACGACTCGCTTTCGGCCCATTTCGAGCACACCGTCGCAATCACCGAGGGTGGACCGAGGATTCTCACGGAATCTCGGATTGGAGCCGGTTTGCTACAGTGAAGCCCTGCCGCCCAGCGGTGCTCCGCTGTGCGGGTTCTTGTTCTTTCCGCGCTCGCTCCATGAGCGCGGTTTCTCTGAAAGGGAATGGCCCAGAAGGAAGAGAAGATCGAGGTGGAAGGCGAGGTCGTCGAGGCGCTTCCGAGCACGATGTTCCGGATTCAGATCGATGACATGCCGAACACAGTGCTCGCCACGATCTCGGGGAAGATGCGGAAGAACTACATCCGAATCCTGCCCGGTGATCGAGTGAAGGTCGAGCTCTCCGCCTATGACCTGACCCGAGGCCGAATCACGTACCGATACCGATGAAAGTCAGAGCATCCGTCAAGCCAATGTGTGAGCGCTGCCGCGTGATCAAGCGGCACGGCACGACCATGGTCATCTGCACCAATCCCCGCCACAAGCAGAGGCAGGGCTGAGTGGGCCTCCCGGCAACATTCACCGGCGCCTGGCCCGCCATCACGCTGCGCCATGCGGCGTCCTCAGTCGCGCCCGTATTTAGCAATACGGGCACTCCCTGCGTCCTTGCCTGGCTTGGTGCTGGCGACCCATGCATCCGGCAATGTCACCGGGAGACCCACTAATGGCCAGAATCGCAGGCGTCAACCTGCCCACCCAGAAGCGGCTCGAGATCGGGCTGACCTACATTTACGGCATCGGCCAGCCGTCTGCGCGCCAGATCTGCGCCGCGCTCGGCCTCTCCGCCGACACGAAGGTCCGCGACCTGACCGATCAGGAGATCACGAAGCTCCGCGAGTACATCGACGGCAACCTGCAGGTTGAGGGTGATCTGCGCCGCGAGCGCTCCCAGGCGATCAAGCGCCTTTCGGAGATCGGGGCATACCGCGGCGTGCGCCACCGGCGCGGCCTGCCGGTGCACGGCCAGCGGACGAAGACGAACGCGCGCACGCGCAAGGGCCCGAAGAAGACCGTAGGACGCGGCAAGAAGGCGAAGGCAACGTAGATGGCGCCTCCTCGCCGCCAGGCGACCAGAGGTCGCACGCGCCGCCGCGTCCGCAAGAACATCGCGATCGGACAGGCGCACATCAAGACCTCGTTCAACAACACGATCGTCACCTTGACGGACAAGGATGGGAACGTGATCGTGTGGGAGTCCGCCGGCTCGGCGGGGTTCAAGGGCTCCCGCAAGTCCACGCCGTTCGCTGCGCAGGTCACCGCCGACTCGTGCGCGCGGAAGGGCATGGAGCACGGGCTCCAGAAGGTCGAGGTCTTTGTCAAGGGGCCGGGCTCCGGCCGCGAGACGGCGATTCGCTCGCTCCAGGCAGCCGGGCTCGAGATCCTCGGCGTCAAGGACGTGACCCCGCAGGCGCACAACGGCGTGCGGCCGCGCAAGAGGCGGAGGGTCTAGTGGCCAGGGACCGCTCTCCCAAGTGCAAGCAATGCCGCCGCGAGGGCATGAAGCTCTTCTTGAAGGGTGAGCGCTGCCTGACCGAGAAGTGCGCGATCGAACGCCGCAGCTATCCGCCGGGCGAGCACGGCCGCGGGCGGATCAAGCAGTCCGAGTATCTGCTTCAGCTGCGGGAGAAGCAGAAGGCGCGCCGCTATTACGGCCTGCTCGAGAAGCAATTCAGGACGTATTACGAGAAGGCGACGCGGGGCTCCGGGATCACCGGTGAGAACCTGCTCCGCGCGCTCGAGACCCGTCTCGACAACGTTGTCTACCGGCTCGGCTTCGCCGCGTCACGCGCGCAGGCGCGCCAGCTCGTCCGGCACGGCCACTTCCAGGTCAACGGCCGCCGCGTCAACATCCCGAGCTATCAGGTCAAGCCGGGAGCAACGGTCTCGATGAAGCCCGGCAGCTCGGCCGAGCAGGTCATCCGAGACGCAACCGACCTGACTGCCTCGGTCGCTCCCTGGCTCCAGGCAGACCACGACGGACTCGCCGGCACGGTGCTCAAGTGGCCCGAGCGCGCCGAGATCGACACGCCCGTCCAGGAATCACTGATCGTCGAGCTCTACTCGAAGTAGTTACTAGGGCAATACGCCCAGGAAAGGAACTGTTTTGGCAATTCGCACCAGCTTGATGGACTTCCAGGTCCCGAAGATCGTCCACGAGGAGGTCGACTCCAACCGCGGCGTCTTCGTGATCGAGCCGCTCGACCGCGGCTTCGGCTACACGTTCGGCAACTCGCTGCGCCGCGTGCTGCTCTCCTCGCTCGAGGGCGCCGCCGTAACCTCGGTGAAGCTCGAGGGAGTCGCGCACGAGTTCACGACGCTTCCCGGTGTCCGGGAGGACGTCACCGACCTGATCCTCAACTTCAAGAGCCTGATCTGCCGCCTGCACGGCGAGTCGCCCGAGATCGAGGTGCGCCTGGCGAAGAAGGGCCCCGGCGTCGTCACCGCTGCCGACATCGAGGCACCGGCCGACCTCGAGGTCTTGAACCCGGAGCTCGAGATCGCGAACCTCTCCGACAAGGGCCGGCTGGAGATCACGCTCACGATCGGCCGCGGGCGCGGCTACGTCCCCGCCGAGCTGAACCGTGGGCCCGAGTACACGATCGGCGTCATCCCGATCGACTCGATCTTCTCGCCCGTCCGCCGCGTCTCGTACGACGTCGAGACGGCCCGCGTCGGGCAGCGGACGGACTACGACAAGCTCCGCCTCGACGTTCTCACCGACGGGTCGATCGATCCGCGGGACGCGATCGGGCAGGCCGCTGAGATCCTCATCCGCCAGCTGGCGATCTTCACCGACATCGAGAAGATGGAGGGCTTCGGCGAGGCCGCCGGTGCGGCCGAGTTGCCGGCCGAGATCTCGCTGGCGCATGGAATGGAGAACTTCCCGATCGAGGAGCTCGAGCTCGGCGTCCGCTCGTACAACTGCCTGAAGCGGGTCGGCATCGAGACGATCGGCGACCTGGTCATGAAGACCGAGCAGGAGCTTGCCGCGATCCCCAACTTCGGCAAGAAGTCGATCGAGGAGGTCCGCGAGACCCTGCAGACGCACGGCCTCAACCTCCGCGGCGAGAACGGTTCCGGGAACCTGGGTTAGATGCGGCACCACCGGTCGGGAAGAAAGCTCGGGCGTGACGCCTCGCACCGCAAGGCGCTCTACTCGAACCTGACCGGTTCGCTGATCGAGCACGGGCGGATCCGGACGACCCTGGCCAAGGCCAAGTCGGTCCGCCCGATCGCCGAGCAGATGATCACCCTCGGCCGCCGCGGCGACATCCACGCCCGGCGGCAGGCGCTTGCGTACCTGCGTTCCCAGGACGTCGTGTACCGGCTCTTCTCGGAGGTGGCCCCTCGCTTCGCCGACCGGCCGGGCGGGTACACGCGGATCGTCAAGCTCGGCCCTCGCCAGGGGGACGCGGCCGACATGGCCTACCTCGAGCTCGTCGACTACATCCCCGAGCGGACGATCTCTCCCGCCGCCGCAGCACGCCGCCGGCGCCAGGAGACCGAAGCCGAAGTCTCCTAGCCGGTCGGTCAGCTAGCTATGCGGCCGTACCGAGGGCCGCGCTGATCCCGACGATGACCGCGCCGCCGAGGGTGATGTAGGCGAACGAGGCGACGAAGCTCGTCCGGAAGAAGCGCCAGCGCAGCCACGCGAGCATGACCAGCTCGAAACCGACGACGACGCCAGCCAGGACCAGGGCGACGTGGTATTGCGGGATCAGGAACGGGAGCGTGTGGAGGATTCCGCCCACGAACGTGCCGCCGCCCGTGATCGAGCCGCGGATGATCGGATTGCCTCGCCCGGTCAGCTCCCCGGTGTCGGAGAGGCCTTCGGAGTAGGCCATGCTGATCCCGGCGCCGATTGCAGTCGCCACCCCGGCAAAGAAGGCGTAGTGCGGCTTGTGCGTGGCCAGCGCGACGGCGAAGATCGGTGCGAGGGTGGAGAGCGAGCCGTCGATCAGACCCGTCAGAGCGGGTTGGACCCGTTGTAGGAGGAAGTCGCGATCCGCGCTCGTCACGCGTATAGCGTATCAAACAGAGCGCAAATAATTCTTAGTGTAAGGGAAGACTTACAGTCGATGTCAGGGGCTCCTTAACTCACCTTGACCGTGGTCTTCAGGATCTCGACGATCCTGGTCGGCCGACCTTGCGGGTCGTTCGCATTGCCGAACGTTCCGATCAGGTCGATGACCTTGCGGCCGTTGAAAACCGTTCCGAGGACGCCGTAGTCAGCCGGTAGCTGAAGGTCGGCGGTATCCACGAAGAATTGGCTACCGGCTGTGCCGGGCGCCTCAACGGTCGTCTTCGCCATCGCGGCGAGGTACCTGCGGTACGCCGTGCCTGCCGGCGGCTTGTCGACGGTCGAGTAACCGGGGCCGCCGGTGCCCGTGGCCGTCGGGTCGCCGCCCTGGATCACGAAGCCCGGCACGATCCGGTGGAAGTACGTCTTGTCGAAGAAGCCCTTCTTCGCCAGGTCGACGAAGGAGGCTGTGATGTGCGGCGAGGTGCGAACTGCGAGGCGAATCGTGAAACTCCCGCAATTGGTGGTGAAGGTGACGTCGTACTTCTTCTTCGGATCGAGCTTCGACCCGGGCGGCTTCTGTCCGCCGTTCGCTTTGGTCGCGGGCCTGGCAACCTTCTTGCAAGCCGCTGCGCTTTGCGCCGGAGCCGCGGCCACCGAAGGGGCCACCAGTGCTGCCGCCAGCCCGGCGAGTGCAAGTCCTCGGAGCACCGGGGAATCCTAGCCAGTGCCTCTCAGGCTGACCCTCGAGTACGACGGACGCGGCTTTCGCGGCTGGGCGGCGCAGCCGGGCCAGCGGACGGTCGAGGGCGCCGTTCGCGAAGCGCTAGGTGAGCTCTACGAGGGCTTCGAAGGCCTGGCCGTTGCTGGTCGCACCGACGCCGGCGTGCACGCGCTCGGGCAGGTCGTGAGCGCAGAGGTCACAGGCGGGCCGCCGACCGAGAAGGCCGCTGAGGCGCTCAACGCCATGCTCCCTGACGATGTCGCCGTCGTCTCGGCCGATGCGGCGCCCGAGGGCTTCCACGCTCGCTTCTCGGCGCGGGCGCGGAGCTACCGGTACCGGCTGTATCGCCGGCCGCTGCGCTCCCCGTTCGAGGACGGCCGGAGCTGGTGGTATCCGAAGCCGATCGATCTCGAGGCGCTGCCTGCCGCGGCGGCGCTGCTACCCGGGGAGCACGACTTTCGCGCGTTCACGCCGGCCGAGACGCGGCACAAAGCATTCGTCCGGCTGATCGAGGCCGCCGACTGGCACGAGCGCGGAGCCCACCTCGAGCTCGAGATCACCGCGGACAGCTTCCTCCGCCACATGGTGCGAACACTCGTCGGCACGATGCTCGAGCAATCGCCGGAGGAGCTGGAGCGCCTGCTCGAGGGCCGGCCGCGGTCGGAGGCGGGGACGACGGCTCCGCCCGGCGGGCTGTACCTGGTCTCGGTCCGGTACTAGCGTTTGGCGCGGCTAGGCTTGGCGCCGTGCGCTATTCCACCGTTCTTTTCGACCTCGACGGAACCGTCATCGACTCGGGCTCGATCATCCTCGCCTCGATGCGCCACGCCACTCGCGAGGTGCTCGGCCGCGAGTACGCCGACGACGAGCTGATGGCCGCCGTCGGCGGCCCGGGCCTCGAGGCGCAGATGCACGCCTTCGCGCCGGGACGCGTCGCAGAGCTCATCCGGGTCTACCGCGAGCACAACGAGCCGCTGCATGACGAACTGACTTGCTGCGCGGGGATGGACGACGTCCTCGTCCGCCTCCGCGACGAGGGGCGCCGGCTCGGGATCGTCAGCGCGAAGCGGCGCGCGACGATCGACCTCGCCTTCGCCCGCGTGCCGCTCGGCCACCTCTTCGACGTCATCGTCGGCGGCGACGAGACCGAGAAACAGAAGCCCCAGCCGGAGCCGCTGCTGCTCGCCTGCGAGCGCTTGGAGATCGAGCCGGCTGAAGCGGCCTACGTCGGTGACGCGCCGTTCGACGTCGCCGCCGCCAAGGCCGCGGGCATGGGCTCGATTGCGGTCACCTGGGGCGGGATCCATGCGCGTGAGCGCCTCGAGCCCGAGAGCCCCGACGCGATCGTCGATACACCCGAGGAGCTCTACGACGTCCTCTGAGGCGGAGAAGCGCGCGGCCGAGCTGCGCGACATCCTCACCCGAGCCTCGATCGCCTACTACCTCGAGGACGAGCCGGAGATCTCGGACGCCGAGTACGACAGCCTCTACGACGAGCTCGTGGCCCTGGAGGCGGAGCATCCGGAGTTTGTGACCCCCGACTCCCCGACGCAGCGTGTCGGAGCGCCACCGTCGGAGCAGTTCCGGAAGGTCGACCACCTGCTCCCGATGGGGTCGCTCGAGAAGGTCACGACCGGCGAGGCGCTGGCCAAGTGGTCCGATGACGTGCGCAAGCGGCTCGAGTCCGACGAGCCGGTCGCCTACGTGATCGAGCCGAAGATCGACGGATCCGCCATCTCGCTGGTCTACGAGCAGGGGGTCTTCGTCCGCGGAGCCACTCGAGGTGACGGGCAGCTCGGCGAGGACGTGACGACGAATCTGCGCACGATCAAGTCGATTCCACTCTCCGTCCTGACCGCGGAAGAGGAGGCGGCTCCGTCCGTGCTCGAGGTGCGCGGCGAGGTCTACATGCCGCTGGGCGGCTTCCGGGAGTTCAACGAGCGGCTTCTGGCCGAGGGAAAGAAGCCCGCTCCGAATCCCCGCAACGCAGCCGCAGGCTCGCTGCGCCAGAAGGACTCGTCGATCACGGCCTCCCGCCCGCTCGCGATCTGGGTGTACGGGCTGGGCGCCTACGAGGACGTCTCGTTCGAGGCGCATTCGGAAGCGCTTCAGTGGCTGAGAGAGCACGGCTTCCGCACGAACCCGTTTGCGGAGCGGCTCGAGACGATCGAGGAGGTCGCCGAGGCCTGCCGGGGGTGGGAGAAGCGGCGGATCGACCTCGACTACGAGATCGACGGCATCGTGATCAAGGTCGACGGCTTCGAGCAGCAGCGCCGCCTGGGCGCGCTGCACGGGCGGCCGCGCTGGGCACGCGCCTTCAAGTGGGCGCCGATGACCGCGCAGACGCGACTGAACCGAATTGCGATCCGGGTCGGGCGCACCGGAGCCTTGAACCCGTGGGCGATGCTCGAGCCGGTCGAGGTCGGGGGCGTCACCGTCTCACGAGCCACGCTCCACAACGAGGAGGACATCAACCGCAAGGACATCCGCGAAGGGGACGTCGTCATCGTCCAGCGGGCCGGTGATGTGATCCCGCAGATCGTCGGCCCGGCGGGTGCCCACCAGCCCGGCACGAAGCCCTGGAAAATGCCTGCAAAGTGCCCGCTCTGCGGCGCCGGGATCGTCAAGCCCGAGGGCGAGGTGATGCACCGTTGCCCGAACCGCGCCTGCCCCTCACGCGGCCTCGAGTCGCTGATCAACTGGGTGCAGGCGGCCGCGGACATCGAGGGGGTCGGCGAGCAGCTCGTCCGGCGTCTCTGGGACCTGGGGCTGGTGCGCTCGATCCCGGAGCTCTACCGGCTGACCAAGAGCGAGCTCCTCGAGCTCGACGGCTTCCAGGAAAAGAGCGCGTCGAACGCGGTCGCGGCGATCGAGGCCTCCAAGTCGATTCCGTTCTGGCGGGTGCTCTTCGGGCTTAACATTCCCGACGTGGGCTGGGTGACGGCGCAGAACCTCGCACGTCACTTCGGCTCCGTCGACCGGCTGCTCGGGGCGAGCCAGGAAGACGTGACCGAGGTGGACGGAATCGGGCCCGATCGCGCCGAGTCGATCGTCGAGTGGTTCTCCGACGGACAGAATCGGCAACTGGTCGCCGAGCTGCGCGAGCTCGGGCTTCGCCTCGAGTCGGGGGAGGAGTCGCGGCCCGTCGAGGGGCCGCTGACCGGCAAGACCTACGTCATCACCGGAACGCTCGAGGGCTTGACCCGCGACGAGGCCGCGGCAGCGCTCGAGGCGCTCGGCGCCAAGGTCGGGAACTCGGTGTCGGGCAAGACGACGGGGCTTGTCGTCGGTGAGGAGCCGGGTGCCTCGAAGCTGACCAAGGCCCAGCGCACGGGTGTTCCGCTGCTCGAGGAGAACGATCTGCGCAAGCTGCTCGGCGCGTCGGGCGGGGACGGCGACCCTGGCCCGCCTCAGCCCAGGCTGCGCCGCTAGGACCCCGCTAGAACGGTCGCAAAACGGTCCTGCGCCGCACGGGCGGCGTAGGTCGAAACCGGGTCGCCGTTCTGGATGACGGCGAACGCGTAGCGGAGCTTCACGAATCCGGACAGCGCGGAGGCGACGTTCGTCGTTCCGGTCTTGGCGAGGACGTTTCCACGCGCCGGCGGGTACCGCAGCCGGTCCTCGAGGGTGCCCGTCCGCCCGGCGACGGCGAGGGCGGCGATGAAGGTGGGGCGGACGAGCGGATCGGCAAAGGCGGCCTGGAGCAACTCGACCAGCGCGCCGGCCGTCAGGCGGTCGAGCCGGGACAGGCCCGAGCCGTCGACGATCCGGACGCCCTTGACCGGAATGCCCGCCTGCTCGAGGACGCCCATGACGACGGCCGCGCCTGCCGGGCTCGTCCCGTGCCTCGCGATCACGGCGCCGAGCTGTTTCAGCACTAGCTCGGCCGTGTAGTTGTCGCTCTCGGTGTCCATGTAGCGGACGATGTCGCGGAGCGGCGGCGACAGCACCGAAGCGAGCGGGAACGAGCGCGACGCAGCCCGCCCCAATCGCACCGGCCCGGTGACGGCGATTCCCGCCGCGCGGAGCGCGTCGCGGAACGCGGCAGCCGCCTCTGGGGCGGGCTCTGCCGACGTCGACCGGTCGATCGCCAGCGCCGAGAGCGGCGGCGACTCGTTGACGTAGAACTCCGGCTTCCAGCCGAAGGCCGTGCGGCGTGCGTCGAAGAACGACTCGTCGCCGACGATCGCGCCCGAGACTCTCCGGACGCCGGCAGCCTGCAGTTGCGCGGCGAGGTCGGCGAGGCCTCGGCGGGTCAGCGTTGGATCGCCGCGCCCCCGCAGGACGAGATCGCCGAGCCAGGTGTCTCCCTCCAGGCGGCCGCGGCCGAGCACGTCCGTCTCGATCCGGTACGCGGGCCCGAGTGCCTCCAGCGCCGCAAAGGTGATCGCGAGCTTCTCGTTGGAGGCCGGCGAGAGAGGGAGCCAGGGGTTGGTCGCGAAGAGCGTCTTGCCCGTGCGGAGATCGACGGCCATGGCCGCCGACCGGCTCGCATCGACGCCGGAGGTCGAGAGCGCGGCGGCCAGGCGCTGGCCGAGAGACGCGGCCGCGCCCGCGGCCACAGCAAGCGCGACCGCCGCGGCGAGGATGATCGTTACGAGTCGACGGGCCACCCCGGTCATTCTCTGGACCGGTCCGGACACGCGTCAAGAACGTGGGACCGATTCCTTTGGAAGATGGGCCGCTCGGCCCATGCCACCGGCGTTGTGGAGTCGGATAATCAAACGGATGGGCGACCCGGTCCTGCTTGCGCGCCTGAGGGCCCTGCTCGACGCTCCTCCGGAGGGCGCGGAAGCGCCTTCGCTGGCGCACATCGAGGACAGCCTCACCGACGGCTACGCCCTCGCTCTCTCGCTCGAAGCCGAGCGTGCGCGCGTTGCCCGGAACATCGGCGAGCTCGCCGCCCGGCAGGGCGACGACGCCGTGGAGAAGACCCGCCAGCTGACTTCGCTGTCACAGCGCCTGGCCGGCGCCGAGAGCGAGCTGGCCAGCCTGCGGCCGACGCTCACTGCGCTGCGGCGCCGCGTGACCGCACTGCGGACGGCCGCGGTTCTGACCTAGCCCTAGGGCTAGACGATGCCGCTTCTGACCGCGTACACCGCGGCCTGGATCCGGTTCTCGATCTGGAGCTTCATCAGGATGTTCGAGATGTGGTTCTTGACCGTCTTCGGGCTGATGAAGAGCTCGGCCGCGATCTGGGCGTTGTCCTTCCCGTTCGCGATCAGCTTCAGCACCTCGATCTCGCGATCCGACAGCTCCGAGCGGATCGCGTCGGCCGCGCCGGGGAGCGTGTTCGCCGCCCGCACGCGTTGGAGCACCTTCGCCGCGATGTGCGGCGAGATCAGCGACTCGCCGACCGCGGCGGAGCGAATGCCTCGCAGCAGGTCCTCGATCGAGGCGTCCTTGAGGAGGTAGCCGCACGCGCCGGCGACGATGGCGTCCAGCACGTCCGCGTCCTGGTCTGAGATCGTCAGGACGACGACACGCGCGAGCGGCGCGATCCCCGCGATCTTGCGCGTGGCTTCGACGCCGGTCATCCCGGGCATGTTCAGATCCATCACGATCACGTCCGGCGCCAGCTCCTGCGCCAGCCGGACCGCCTGCTCGCCGTTGGAGGCCTCGCCGACGACCTGAAGGTCGTGCTCCTCCAGCAGGCTCCGAAGGCCCGTACGAAAGAGGTCGTGGTCGTCCACGACGAGAACGCGAAGCTGGTCGGGCTGCTCCGCGCGGTCGCTGGGAACGATCTGCGCGTTGTTGGTCAGGTGCTGCTGCTCCTGGTCCTGGGCAGCGGGAAGTGTAGTCCGGGCTTCGCTCCGGCGCGGCGATCGCGCCGACAAGTGTCTAGTGAAGCGTGATCGTCAGCGTCTTCGTTCCCCAGGCCTCGGCTTGCGCCGCCGTCGGCACCCACACGTCGACCCACGCGCCCTTGACCGCAGAGCCTGTGTCGGCGGCCACACCTTCGCCGTACCCGGGAATCGTCATCCGCGTGCCGAGCGGGATCACCGTCGGATCGACGGCGACGACGCCGTAGCCGACGGGGATTCCTGTCGCCGTCGTCCCGCCGCCGGAGTACGCGGTCGCGGTCACGGTCAAGGTATGGGCGCCGGAGGGCGGTGCCTGAATCGGCGCCGGCTCGAGCGGAACCGCCGGCTTCGGCGCCGGCGTCGGTGCCGGCGGGGGTGCGGGTTCGGGCGGAGCCGTGAACGTCGTGGCGCTACCCGCGGCGGTCGACTGCGACGTCACGGCTTGCGCTCGGGCCTCGGCCGCCCGCGCTTCGGCTTCCACGACGGTGATCCGCTCGGCCAGTCGGCTGCTCTCTGCCCGGACGCGCGAGAGGTAGGCCGATCTGTCGCCCCGCGCCCGGTCGAGCTCGGCCTGTTTCGCGATCGCCTCGGCTTCGAGGCGACGGGTCTCTTGCGCCCGGATGCTCAACGAGCGGGCCACGGAGGCGATCCGGTGCCGCGCAGCCCGCGCCTGTCCGGCGACCGCACCGTGGGCCGAGGCGATCTGCGTCAGATTGTCGAGGCTGTCGAGCGCGTCGATGAAGGACGTGGCGCCGAGGATGACCGCGAGCGGATCGTCGCGCGAGCTCTCATAGAGCGCGATCAGCGTTCGACCGAGGCGTTGCTCTGCTATCGCAAGCGTGCGGCGAGCAACTCGCAGCTCCATCCTGGCGCCGGCCTGCTGGCGGTGGAGCTCGGCGACCCTTGCCCGGATGCGCGCGAGGTCCGAGCGAACCCCTTCCAGGCGCGAGTCCAGGCTGTACAGGGCGAGCAGTGCGGCGTGCTCCTCGGCAGCGAGGCCGGCGGCCTGCTGCTTCAGGCCGCTGATGGGATCGGCCCGGCTGCTCGTGGCGGCGAAGAAGGCGACGAACGTGATCGCAAGCGCCGCGAGGAAGCGGAGACCGAGCAAGGTGAGGGCCCCTCGCACGGGCGCGGACCGTACCACAGTGCACGAAGTCCGACGCCTAGTTTTCGCCCCTTTTCAGCCGTTTACAGCGACGGTAAGCGGTTGCAGGCATCCGAAACCGTTGCTAGGGTCCTGACTCTGTGACGTACCGGCCCCTCCCGGTACGCCTGACGGAGACGACTCGTTCGTCGTCGCTTCGCCCGTTCAGGCGTTACGCCACCGCCCTGCTGCTCGTTCTTGCTGCGGCCTTCCTGTGTGTGGTCCCGGCCGTGGCCGATCCCGGCCAGATCGAGGCGAAGAAGGCCGAGGCCCGGCAGGTCCTGGCCCAGATCGACCAGCTCGACGTCTCGCTCGAGAAGGCCGTCGAATTCTTCAACGCGGCGACGAGCCAGCTCCAGGGCATCGAGCACCGTCAGGCCGTCAACCGGTACGAGCTCAAGGTCGCGAAGTCGAACCTTCGCAAGGAGCAGAAGGCGCTCGGGGAGCGGCTGCTCGCGATCTACACCTCGAATTCGGACAGTTCGACGATCAGCATCCTGCTCGGCGCGACGAGCCTCGACGACCTCGTGAACCGCCTGGACACCGTCAGCCGGGTCTCCGCGCAGGACGCACGGATCATCCGCCAGGTCAGGCACTTCAGGGCGGCTGTCGCCCGGCAGAAACGCGAGCTCGCGTCCGCTCACTCCAAGCAGGCGTCGATCGTCCAGCAGCGTTCCGACGCGCGATCCTCGATCGAGTCCCAGCTCTCCGAGCGCAAGCAGCTCGTTGCCTCGATTCAGGGCGAAATCACACGGCTTCAGGCCGAGGAGCGGGCTCGGCAGGCGGAGCTCGAGCGCCAGGCACGGGCGCGGCTGCTCGCCGCAGAGCTGTCGGCTCATCAGCGCGCCACCGCGCTCAGCGATGCGGCGGCGCCGGTGGCGAGCCAGGACAGCGTCGGAGTCGTCGCCTCGACCCCGGATGCCGCGATCGTTCCGTCGTCGAGCCAAGGCGGCGACGTGGTCTCGATCGCGATGCAGTACCTCGGCACCCCGTACGTGTGGGGTGGGGCGAGCCCGGGCGGCTTCGACTGCTCCGGCCTCGTCGTCTACGTGTTCGCGCAGGTCGGCATCTCGCTTCCGCACTACACGGGGGCGCTCTGGAACGTCGGAACCCCGGTCTCGTCCGACCAGCTCCAGCCCGGCGATCTCGTCTTCTTCTACGGGCTCGGCCACATGGGCATCTACATCGGCGGCGGCCAGTTCATCCACGCGCCTCACACCGGCGACGTCGTCAAGATCTCGAGCATGTACGACGGCGGCTACGCGTCATCGTACGACGGCGCACGCCGCGTTCTCTAGCCCGGCTGACCTACGCCGGGCTCTCTAGGCCCGCGTACAGCTCGTCGATCTCGGCCGCGAAGTGCTGCTGGCACACGCGGCGCTTGAGCTTCAGGGTCGGCGTTAGCTCGCCTTCCTCGGCGCTGAAGTCCCGCGGCAGGACCTTGAAGCGCTTGATCTGCTCCCAGCGTGAGTGTGCGGCGTTGACTCGGTCGACGATGTCCTGCACGAGCGGGAGCACGTCCGCGCGCGAGGCTTTCCGGCGCTCGAGCTCATCGGCGTCGAGTGTGAGCAGCACCGTCAGGTAGGGCCGCCGGTCGCCGATCACGAGCGCCTGTGAGATCAAAGGCGAGGTCTTGAGCTCGTTCTCGAGGTTCTGAGGCGCGATGTTCTTGCCGCCTGCCGTGACGATGATGTCCTTCTTCCTGTCGGTGATCCGCACGAAGCCGTCCTCGTCGATTTCCGCGATGTCGCCGCTGCGAAGCCAGCCGTCGTCTCCCAGTACCTCACGGGTGGCCGCCTCGTCCTTGAAGTAGCCGGCGAAGACGGTCGGGCTGCGGATGAGCAGCTCCCCGTCCTCCGCGAGCCGGAGCTCGACGTCGGGAAGCGCCAAGCCGACGGTGCCGAAGCGGAAGTTGTCCATGCGGTTGCTCGTCGCACCGGTCGTGCACTCCGTCAGCCCGTAGCCCTCCAGAATCAGGATGTCCAGGGAGTAGAAGAACTCGGCGACCTCGGGAGCGAGCGGCGCGCCGCCGGAATGCCCGACACGCAGGCGACCTCCCAGCCGCTTCTTGACCTTCGAGTAGACGAGCCGGTCGGCCAGCCGGTGCTGGAGTGCGAGTGGCGGCGGAAGCGGCTTGCCCGCCTTGCGGAGCGCCGAAGCGCGGCGCCCGACCCGCAGCGCCCAGTCGATCAACGCCTTTTTTGGGCCCGTCTCGGCGTCGAACCGGGCGACCACGGCCGAGTGGATCTTCTCGTAGATCCGAGGAACGCTCGGGAATACGGTCGGCGACACGGCCGTCAGGGCCTCGGCAGCGCCGTACGGATCGGGACAGAAGGCGATCGTGAAGCCGACGTAGGCGCCGAGCAGGTGCACGAGGCGGCCGTAGTTGTGGGCAAGTGGGAGGTAGAGCAACAGCACGTCGTCGGGCGTCATCAGATTGTTCGCGCGATGCGCCATGTCGGCCATTGCGTAGTAGTTGCGGTTGCGGATCATGCAGGCCTTGGGCGGCCCGGTCGTGCCCGAGGTGTAGATGTAGGTGAAGAGGTCGTCCTCCTCGATCGCCGCCGTCGCTCGGGCGAGCGTTTCGGGGTTCGAAGCGGCGAACTCATGGCCGCGCCGTTCGAGGTCGTCGAGCTCGGCAAAGGACAGCACCTGCCTGACATTGGGGAGATCCGTCCGGTTCGCCTCGATCTTCGCGCGCTGCTCCTCGTCCTCCACGACGACGACGACGGCCTGCGAGTGCGCGGTGATGTAGACGCAGTCGGCGGCGGAGCTCGTCGGGTAGATCGGAGCAGCCACCGCGCCGGTCAGCGCAAGCGCGAAGTCGACGAGCGTCCATTCGAGCCTGGTGCGGGCGATGATCGCGACCGCGTCGCCCTTGCGGACACCCAGGGCGAGGAGACCGTTGGCGATCGCGTCGACGCGCTGTGCAGCCTCCGCAGAGGAGACCTCGCGCCACCGCCCGTCGCGCTCCTCGAGGTAGGCCGGGATCGTGCGGCCTGCGCCCACCGCGTCGTGCCACAGCCGTGCGATCGTCCGCTCGTGCGGCCCGGGCACGCTCCCGCCGGCCTCCGTGCGAACGGCGTCGTCAAGCTGCGTCATCGGTGCGAGCTTAGCCTCGAACGAGCGGCAGGGAACGCCTTGCCGCTGTGGAACTTGCCCCTTCCCAACTAGAATTCGAGGGCCCCATGCGCACGATCTGGAACGGTTCGATCACCTTCGGCCTGGTCAACATCCCGGTCGGGCTGGCGCCCGCCACCAAGCCTGCCGCGCGCCAGTCGGATGTTTCCTTCCGCATGCTGCACCGCGAGTGCCAGACGCCGATCCGCCAGAAGCGCTTCTGCCCCGTTCACGACCGGGAGGTCGGGCCCGACGAGCTCGTCAAGGGCTGGGAGGTCGCGAAGGGCCAGTTCGTGATCGTCGAGGAAGCCGATCTCGAGGCGATCGAGCGGCAGGACGAATCGCGCTCGATCGAGATCACCAGCTTCGTGCCGCTCGACTCGGTCGACCCCGTCTTCTTCGACCGGACCTACTTCCTGACGCCCGCCAGTGCGACGGCCCAGCGACGCCCCTATGTGCTGCTGCTGAACGCCATGCGCGAGACCGGTACGGCGGCGGTCGGCCGCTTCGTCATCCGCGGCAAGGAGAACCTCTGCCTGATCAGGCCCAAGGGCGACGCGCTCGTGCTCGAGACGCTCTTCGTCGCCGAGGACGTCCACTCTCAGGCGGAGATCGAGGAGGCCGTGGCGGAAGGCGAGGTCAAGGCGCCGGAGCTCGCTCTTGCCCGGCAGGTGATCGAGAGCCTCGTCGGCGACTTCGATCCCAAGAATCTCGAGAGCGGCTACCGGCGCGATCTGCGCGCGATGCTAGAAGCGAAGCTCGCAGGCGAGGAGATCGTGCAACCCGAGCCCGTAGCCGAAACACCGGTCCTCGACCTGATGGAAGCGCTCAAGCGGAGCGTAGCGGAGGTTCAGGAACGCAAGCCCGGCAAGGCCAAGGCCGCGCCGGACGCAGCACGTTCACGCCGGCGGGCGCCGGCGCGCAAGAGCGCCTAGGCGCTAGAGCGCCTGAGCCTGCTGCTGCGGGGCGCCGAGCGCCTGCAGCTGGGCCTGGAACAGCGTCTTGTCGATCTTCCCCTGATAGATCGGCACGCCCTCCTGCAGGCAGACCCGAATCACGTCTTGCCGTTCGATCCCCAACTCCTTCGAAAGCTCTTCGGGCGTGAGGTGATTCGGCATCGCGTTACCCCTTTCTCGGCGTCAAAAAAGCCCGCCCCGCATGCACGCGGACGGGCTCAGCGCTCCATCGAATGTTCATCGCGGGGATCAATGGGCCCGCGTCCCCAGATCGTCCATATGCGCACAGCATAATCGAAGGCTGTGACGATAGGAGCGCGGTTCGCGTCCTTCGACGAGCACCTGCTGAAGCCCGCAGGCGGTGGGGCCCTGCACTACCTGGCCGGCGGTTCCGGCCCTTCGCTCCTGCTCGTGCACGGCCTCGGCGGGTCCGCGTTGAACTGGGGCGAGGTCGCGCCTGCTCTCGCCCGGAAGCACCGGCTGCTGATTCCCGACCTGCCAGGGCACCGCGCGTCGACCGCCCTGAGCGATGCGTCCTCACTCGACCGCTATGCGGATGTCCTCGCCGAGCTGGTCGATCGGGAGCACGCCGCGCCGGTGCCCGTGGTCGGCCATTCGCTCGGAGGGCTCGTCGCCGTTCGGCTCGCCGTGCGGCGCCCCGACGCCGTGGCCGGCCTCCTCCTCTGTGCTGCGGCGGGGATCTCGTCGGGGAAGAGACGCGCGCGCTACATCCTCGAAGTCCTCGGCGTCCTCCGGCCGGGCAGGCGGCTGGCCCCGCACCGGCAACGGATCGCCTCCTCCGCCCGCCTGCGTGCGGCGGTCTTCGCCTGGTGGGGGGCGTCCGACCCGGCTGCGCTTCCGCCGGAAGCCGTCGAAGGATTCCTCGCCGGGTGGGAAGGCCATACGGACACGCTCAGCGCCGCGCGTGCGATGGTCGTCGAAGACGTTCGATCCGATCTGAGCCGCGTGGCGTGCCCGTGCCTCGTGCTCTGGGGGGCGCGGGACAACCAGGTCGGGGTGGGCGACGGGTTCGAGTACGCGAGGCGCCTCGCCGCCCCGCTCCGCGTGATTCCCGACTGCGGCCACCTGCTGATCGGCGAACGGCCAGACGCCGTCCTCGATTCGGTCCAGGCGCTGCTAGACCGGATTCGGCAGCTCGACGAACTCCCAGTCGAGGCCGAAACGGTCGGCTAGCCGCGCAGCCAGCGCCTGGACACCAAGCCGCTCGGTCGCGTAATGGCCCGCGGCGATGAAGTTGACACCGAGCTCCCTCGCCGTGTGCAGGCTCCCCTCCTCGGGCTCACCGGTCAGGAAAACGTCGTAGCCCTCGTCGCCGGCGAGGACGAGGTCGTTGCCCGACCCGCCCGAGCTGATCGCGATTCGCCGGACTAGGGCCGGGCCTTCCGCGAAGACGAGCGGCCCCGGATTGATCTGCCCCCTGACGCGGTCGACGAACTCGTCGACGCTCACCGCCTCGTGCAGCTCTCCTCCGAGCCCGACCCGCGCGAACGATCCGACCGGCTCGACGCCGAGCTCGCGCGCGAGCAGCGCGTTGTTGCCGATCTCCGGGTGCGCGTCCAAGGCCAGGTGGTAGGCGGCTAACGTGAGGTTGGCCTCGAAGAGCGCCTCCAGCCTTCCTTTCTGGCGCCGGTCGACCACCCTCGAGTCGCGGTCGAGCAGGATTCCGTGGTGGACGACGACCAGCTGCGCACCGGCCTCCGCCGCCCGCTCGAACAGCTCGCGGGAGGCCGATACTGCGCAGACGATCTTCTCCACCTCCTCGGCCCCGACCACCTGCATGCCCATCGGTCCGTAGTCGGGCCAGGCAGCGAGGTCGAGAAGCTCCGCGGCAGAGGCGAGGATCTCGTCGCGGCGGGCCATTCGGCCCGCGATTCTATGTCGGTCTTGCTAAGTGGTCTGGCTCGTAATTATCCGGCGTTTGTGGGGCAGGACTGCGCCGCTGGTCGAGGAAGTCCTGGTTGGTGGCGTGGTCGAGTCCGTACCGGATCGTGCTGACTGTTGAGCAGGAGCGTGAGCTGACCCGCCGCGCGGCGGCCTACTCGGGTCCGTGGCGGGAGGTGGTGCGCGCGAAGGCGATCCTGCTCGCAGCTCGGGGTCTATCCAACGCGG
>JBBRYK010000031.1:0-31792 GCA_038237665.1 Gaiellales bacterium
CTGCGCCGCCTCGCCGACCTGATGCTCGACCGGCACGAGGACCTGAGCGCGCTCCTGACCGCCGAGCAGGGGAAGCCGCTCGCCGAGTCGCGGATCGAGGTCGAGTACGCCGCCTCGTTCTACGAGTGGTTCGGCGAGGAAGGCAAGCGCGTCTACGGAGACACGATTCCGAGCCAGTGGCCTGACAAGCGGATCGTGGTCACGAAGGAGCCGGTCGGTGTCACCGCAGGGATCACGCCCTGGAACTTCCCGGCGGCGATGCCGACGCGAAAGTCGGCGCCCGCGCTCGCGGCCGGTTGCACCATGGTGCTGAAGCCGGCCGAGCAGACGCCGCTCTCGGCGTTGGCGGTCGCGGCCCTCGCCGAAGAGGCCGGCCTGCCTCCGGGCGTCTTCTCCGTCGTCACCGGCAACGCCGACGATGCTCCCGAGATCGGCCGCGAAATGACGTCGAACCCGCTGGTCCGGAAGCTCAGCTTCACCAGTTCGACCGAGGTGGGAAAGCTGCTGATGGCCCAGTGCGCGACGCAGGTCAAGAAGATCTCGCTCGAGCTCGGCGGCAACGCGCCGTTCCTCGTCTTCGATGACGCCGACTTGGACGAGGCGGTCGCAGGCGCGCTGATCTGCAAATACCGGAACTCGGGCCAGACCTGCATCTCGGCCAACCGGATCCTCGTCCAGGACGGTGTCTACGACGAGTTCCTCGATCGCTTCACGACGGCGGTGGCGAAGCTCCAGGTCGCAAACGGCTTCGAGCCAAACGCCAATGTCGGCCCGTTGATCGACCAGGCGGGCTTCGACAAGGTCGAACGCCACGTCGCCGATGCCCGGGAACGGGGCGCGGAGCTCGTCATCGGCGGGCAGCGCCACGAGCTTGGCGGCACCTTCTTCCAGCCGAGCGTCCTGACCGGGGTCACGCCGGAGATGGCGATGAGCTGCGAGGAGACGTTCGGCCCGGTCGCGGGGATCGCGCGCTTCTCGGCCGAGGAGGACGCCGTCCGGGCCGCCAACGACACCCCCTACGGTCTCGCTGCGTACTTCTACAGCCGCGACGTCGGCCGGATCTGGCGCCTCTCGGAAGCGCTGGAGTACGGGATCCTCGGGGTCAACACCGGCCTGATCTCGACCGAGGTCGCCCCGTTCGGCGGGCTGAAGGAGTCGGGCATCGGCCGCGAGGGGTCGAAGTACGGCCTTGACGAGTGGCTCGAGCTGAAGTACCTCTGCATCGGCCTGTGACCCTGGCTCGTGTCGTGGCAGATTCGCCTGAGATAGGCGTTCATTAGGCTTCGTGCATGATCCTCGAGCAGCGCGACTACCACGTCACGACCGGCAGGCTCAACGAGCTGGTCGGGCTCTACGCCGACGAGGGCATCGCGCTGCAGCAGGAGTACCTCGGCGGCTTCGTCGGCGCATTCACGACCGACATCGGGGCGCTCTCCACGTACACGAGCCTCTGGCGCTACGACAACTATGCGGAGCGTGAGGAGCGGCGGGCCCGCCTCCAAGAGGACGAGCGCTGGGTCGGCTTCCTCGCACGGATCACGCCGCTGATCCACACCCAGCAGAACCGGATTCTGATCCCGACCTCATTCTCGCCGCTCCAGTAGTGGGCTCGCTCGACGGCAAGGTCGCCATCGTCACGGGCGGTGCGCAGGGAATCGGGCGCGCGATCGCGGAAGGGCTCACGGCCGAGGGGGCGCAGGTGCTGATCGCCGACCTCAACCCGCCGCCGGACGGCGTCCGTGCCGACGTGTCTTCGGAGGCCGACGTCGAGGCAATGGTCGAGGCAGCGGTCGACCGGTACGGCGGCCTCGACATCCTCGTCAATAACGCCGGCCTCTATGCGACGCTGCCGATGCGGCCGTTCATCGAGATCCCGCTCGAGGAGTGGCGCCGCGTCATGGACGTGAACGTCGCCTCGATGTTCCTGACCTGCCGGGCGGCCGTCCCGGTCATGCGCCGGCAGGGTGGCGGCAAGATCGTGAACATCTCGTCGGGAACGCCCTTTCGCGGTGTGCCGTTCCTGCTCCACTACGTGACGAGCAAGGGCGCGATCGTCGCCCTGACCCGTGCGCTCGCGAAGGAGCTCGGCAAGGACGACATCTACGTGAACTGCGTGGCGCCCGGATTCACGATGAGCGAGGGGGTGCAAGCCCAACCCGAGGTGATCGAGAAGCTGCGGGACGCGTCGGTGGCGGCGCGGACGATCCAGCGCGACCAGGTTCCCGAGGACGTGGCCGGTGCGGTGGTGTTTCTCTGCGGCCCCGGCGCGGACTTCATCACGGGGCAGACGATGGTGATCGACGGGGGCCAGTACTTCCATTGATCGAGGTCCGTGAGCATCTGGACGGCGTCGTCACCCACGGCGGCAACGTGATCGTCTACGACGTGATGCGAAACCAGGCCCATTTCGGCGCCGCGGACGTCGACGGGCACGCGCTGGTCTGGGAGGTGAGCGGCGATCCCGGGCCCGGGGAGTGGCTCGTACGCTGCGATCGCGTCGACTTCCCGCCCGCAGGCGTCGCTTACCTGCACACGCACCCGGGGCCGGGCGTCCGGGTGCTGCTCACCGGCCGGATCCAGATCGTCTCAGGAGGCGAGTCGCACGAGTACGGGCCCTTCGAGTCGTGGCACGAGAGCGGCCCCGAGCCCGTGTTTGCGGCGGCCTCGGCGACCGAGGAGACCGCGTTCGTGCGGGTGATGCTCCTGCCTGCCGAATGGAAAGGGAAGAGGACGATCCGCTACGTCGATCCCGAGGACGAGGAGAAGCCGAAGACGCAGCGGGCGACGGTCTTCTTCGAACACCCGCTCGAGCGTTGACCTGCACCGGCGCGCAGGCGCTCGTTCGGCAGCTCGAGCTCCACGGCATCGACGCGGCCTTCTGCGTCCCGGGCGAGAGCTACATCGCCGTCCTCGACGCTCTGCACGACTCACCGATCCGCCTGATCTCGTGCCGGCACGAGGCGGCGGCGGCAAACATGGCCGAGGCCTACGGGAAGCTGACGGGCCGCCCCGGGGTGTGCCTGGTCACGCGCGGGCCGGGAGCGACCCAGGCCAGCGTCGGCGTGCACACTGCCTGGCAGGACTCGACGCCGCTACTGCTCCTCGTCGGCCAGGTGCCGCGGCGCATGCTCGGCTACGACGCCTTCCAGGAGATGGACTACGAGCGCTTCTTCGGCTCGACGGCGAAGGCGGTGTTCCAGCCCGCCACAGCGGACGCGCTCGCCGAGCAGGCGGCGGAGGCGCTGCTGACGGCCACCGCAGGCCGGCCGGGGCCTGTCGTCGTGTCGCTCTCCGAGGATGTGCTCGTCGAGCCGACCGAGGCGCCTGACCCCACCGAGGTTCGCGACGAGGTGAGCTGGAACGACCATGTGCTGCCCGAGTTCCGCGGGTTGTTCGAGGCGGCCGAGCGCCCGCTCTTGATCGTCGGCGAGGGCGGCTGGACGACGCGGACCGGGGCCGACATCCTCGCCTTCTGCGAGGCGAGCGATGTGCCCGTCGCCGCCTCCTTCCGCTGTCAGGACTACGTCGACAACACGTCGCGCTGCTACGCCGGCCACCTGACGATCGGTGCGAACCCCAAGCTCGACCAGCTCGTCCGCGACTCGGACCTCCTCATCGCCGTCGGCGGCCGGCTCGGCGAGATCACGACCCGCGGGTACACCCTGATCGAGGGCCAGCGCCTCGTCCACGTCCATCCCGACCCCGGCGAGCTCGGCCGCATCTACGAGCCGGTGCTGGGAATCAGCGCCGCTCTCGAGCAGTTTGCCGCTGCGGCGCGGGCGCTCGAGCCGGTCGAGCCGCGGTCGCCCGGCCGGACGGGGCAGGCGCACGCCGACTATCTCGAGACGCTGCAGGCGCGCGCGGCGCCGGGTCTGCTCGACGTCGCGGTGGTGATGGCCCATCTCCGGGAGCGACTGCCGGAGGACGCTGTGATCACGAGCGGCGCCGGCAACTTCACGGTCTGGGCGCACCGCTTCTATCTCTTCCGCCGGTACGGGACCCAGCTCGCTCCGCAGAGCGGTGCGATGGGCTACGGCGTACCGGCGGCGCTGACCGCCAAGGTGGTCCATCCAGACCGGATCGTCGTCTGCCTCGCCGGCGACGGGGACTTCATGATGAGCGCCGGCGAGCTGGCGACAGCAGTGCAGTACGACCTGCCCGTTGTTGTCTTAGTTGTCAACAACAGTATGTACGGGACGATCCGGATGCACCAGGAGCGGAACTTCCCGGGCCGGGTCGTGGGGACCGATCTCGTCAATCCCGACTTCGCGGGCTTAGCCGAATCCTTCGGCGCCTACGGCGAGGTCGTCGAGCGGACCGAGGAGTTCCCGGCCGCGTTCGAGCGGGCGTTGGCCGCGGGGCGTCCGGCGCTGCTCGAGCTCCGTGTCGACCCCGAGGCGCTGACGCCGAACGCCAGCCTCTCCGAGATCAGACGAGCCGCTTCTCCAGGTATGCAGCCAGACGCGTGAGCGGGAAGGAGATGCAGAAGAACGTCGCCAGCACGGCGCCGTAGATCTCGAAGGCGTGCAGCTCGCCGATCCCCGTCGGCGGCGGCTGCGCCAGCCCTTCGACCTGGTACTTACCCGCTTGGAGCAGCTCGGTCCCGCCGATCAACGCGACCAGTGTGCTGTTCTGGATCACGTTCACGAGCAGGCTGACGAGCGGTGGCAGCAGGCGCCGGAGGGCCTGCGGAAGGATCACGTAGACGTGCCGGCCGACCCAGCCGAATCCGACCGCGGAGGCCGCCTCGTGCTGCTCTCGCGGGATCGAAACGACCGCACCGCGGGTCGCCTCCGCCACCTGCGCGCTCCCCCAGAGCGTCAGCCCGAGCGCACCGGCGATCACCGGGCTGAACCTGATCTCGAACTCCGGCAGGACGAAGAAGATGATGAAGATCGTGACCAGGATCGGGAGCCCGCGCCAGACCTCGATATAGAGGCGAATCGCCGTTCGGCTAGGCAGAAAGTCGATCGTCTGGAGCGTCCCGAGCACGATCCCGATCACGGCACTCCCGAGCACCGAGAGGCCGGCGATCTTCAGCGTGGTCACGAGCCCCTCGCGGGCCATGTACTCGGTGACGGGCGCGACCCAGGCGGGCATGGTCTAGGCCGCCTCCCCCACCGGCTGGTGTAGCGCTCTCGCCGGGCGGTCCTCGGGCAGGCGCAGACGTCGCTCGAGCAGCCGGATCAGGATCGACAGCACCCAGACGACCGCCAGGTACACGACCGCGAGCACCGTGTAGATCTCGACCGCCCGGAAGCTGACGCTTTCGAGGCTGTAGGCGACGTTCGTCAGCTCGGGGTAGCCGATCGCGGGGCCGAGCACTGCGGTGTTCTTCAGCACCGAGATGTACGTGTTGATCGAGGACGGCAGCGCGATCCGGCCGCCGATCGGCAGGGTCACGTTCAGAAAGGTCGCGATCGGCCCGAAGCCGAGCGCGAAGGCCGCCTCTCGGTACCGCACGGGAACGGCGCCGAATCCGGCCCGGAAGTTCTCGATGTTGAACGCCCCGCCCCAGATCATCAGCATCAGCCAGGCGGCCGTCTCGGGCTCGAACCGGATGTGGAACTGCGGCAGCGCGAAGAAGACGAAGAAGACCTGGACGAGGATCGGCGTGTTCCGGATCACCTCGACGTAACAGGCCGCCAGCTGACTCACCACCGGGATCCGGTGCGCCCGCGCCGCGCCGAGCACGACCCCGATCGCGAAGGCGCCGGCGATCGCTATCGCCGAGACTTTCAGGGTCTTCTCGAGCCCGCCCGCGAAGTCGCCGCGGTGCTCCCAGACGAACGACCACTGGAAGGCGAGGAGAGCGTGCATGGCCGGCGGGCGGGGAGCGGCCGCGGCGCGACCGCTCCCCGGAAACGCCTACGGGCAGATCGTGGTCAGGTCCCGGTCGTCGTACTTGAAACTCAGCTTCGGCCGCGGGATGTTGTCCGAGAACTCGGGCACCAGCCGCTTCGGCGCGTTGTTCTTGAGGATCGCCAGGAACCGGTCCTGCAGCTGGAGCCGGCGCAGGGCGGTGTCGACCCAGGCCTTCATATCCGTTTCGCCCTTGCGGATCCCGATTCCCCACGGGAGGTTCAGGAACTTGTCCTTGGTCAGCTTCACGTCCCGGTCCGCGGTGGCGACACCGAGCAGGAACGCATCGTCGAACATGAACGTGTCGCCCTGGCGGTTCTTCAGCGCCAGGGTCGCCGTGGACGGGCTGTCGACCTCGAGCAGCTTCGTGTTCTTGAAGCAGTTCTTCACCCACGTCGAGTAGATCGAGCCTCGGGTCGTAATCACGGTCTTCCCGGCTAGGTCGTTGAGCGAATTCACGTTCGTGTCCTTCAAGACGAGCATCCTCCCGACCGCCGAGTAATACGGGGTCGAGAAGTCGATCACCTGCGCGCGTGCGGGCGTGTACGTGAGCGTCGAGATGATGATGTCGACGCGCTTCGACATCAGCGCCGGAATCCGGCTCGGCGTCGTCACGCAGACCAGCGTGAGCCGGTTGGCCTTGCCGAACGCCATCTGGGTGAAGGCACGCGCGATCTCAACGTCGTAGCCGCCGTTGTCACCCTTGACATCGATGAAGCCGAACGGCGGGAAGTCGCACTTGACGCCGATCACCCAGCGGTGGCGGCTCTTCACGTCTGGCGGCAGTGCGGGCAGCTTCGGCAGCTTCGGCGCAACCGCCTCCGTTCCGGCACTCCCATTGGTGCCGGTCGGTGCCGCCCCTCCCCAGGCCGCAAGCATGCCCGCGAGGGCGAGCGCGGCGATTCCAGCGATTACAAACCGTTTCATTCAGCTCCTCCTTGTTCGTCGATCGTCAGCTCCTCCAGCGAATCGGCGAGCTGGAGCGTCCGACGCAGGAAACGCCGCGTCCGCTCCTCCTTCGGCCGGTCGAGAACGTCGGTGGGCTGGCCTTGCTCCACCACGCGGCCCACGTCCATGAAGAGGACGCGGTCTCCAACTTCTCGCGCGAACTGCATCTCGTGCGTGACGACGAGCATCGTCATGCCGGAACGGGCGAGGTCGCGCATGACCACGAGCACCTCACCGACGAGCTCCGGGTCGAGTGCCGACGTGACCTCGTCGAAGAGCATCACGTGGGGCTCCATCATCAGCGCTCGGGCAATTGCCACCCGCTGCTGCTGGCCACCCGAGAGCTGGTGCGGGTATTGCCGGGCCTTCTCTCCGAGACCGACCTTGCCGAGCAACTCCAGGGCACGGGCCTCGGCGTCCGAGCGCGGCACCTTGCGAATCCGCCGAGTAGCAAGTGTCAGGTTGTCGATCACCTTCAGGTGCGGGAAGAGGTTGAACTGCTGGAAGACGATCCCGATCCTTTGCCGCACGCCCGAAAGGTCGACCCCCTTGGCAGTGATCTCCTGGCCCTCGAAGTAGATCCGGCCCGAGTCCACCGGCTCGAGGAGGTTGACGCAGCGGAGCAGAGTGCTCTTTCCGCTCCCGCTCGGGCCGATGATCACGAGCACTTCGCCCGCCGAGACGTCGAGGTCGATCCCGTTCAGAACGAGGTTGTCGCCGAAGCTCTTGCGGACCCCCTCGAGGCGCACCACCGGGTCAACAGCACCCACAGGTTCCACCGCCACGTCCATGCCTGCCACCTCCATGGGTCGATACAACGAAACTTGCCGCGTGAAGTCAAGAACGGGGCTGCGTCAGCGCAGCGCGGCCACGGCTCGCACGGCGCGGTCGACGTCGGCCTCGTCGTTGACGATGCTAGGGCCGAGCCGGATGTAGCGGGCCGCGTACGGGGTGACGCTGGCGACGATGCGGAAACGCTCGTAGAGCTGGTCGACCGCTGTCGATGGATCCACGCGCGGGTGCTCGAAGCAGACGAGCCCCGCCGAGAGCGCCTCGCTCACCGGCGTCTTCACGCGCACGCCGGGGATCGCCGCGAGGCCCGTCTTCAGACGCCGCGCGAGCGCATGTGTCCGCGCGGAGATTTTCGCCCGGCCGAGCGCGCGATGGAACTCGAAGGCCTCCGCGAGCGCCCAACGATGCTCGAAGGAATGAAAGCCACCCGGTGTGAGCTTCGGCCCGGGCGGGGTGGCGGACGTCTGGTACCCGAGCCAGCGGCCGTAGCTACGGCCGTCGAAGGTCGGGATCGTCGGCGAGAGGAGCGACGCATGGGCCGGGGCGGCCCAGACCAGCCCGGTGCCTCGCGGGCCGAAAAGCCACTTGTGGCAGCCGGACGCAAAGAAGTCGCAGCCGAGACGGGCGACGTCGACATTCTCCGCACCGAAGCCGTGAACGCCGTCGAGGCAGAGGAGCACCCGGTCGGGCAGGGCGTCGCGGATACGCCGGATCGGCAGCTTGAGACCGCTGCTCGAATGCACCCACGTCAGGGCGACATAGCGGGTGCGGGGCCGGATCGCCTTCGTCAGCGCCTGGACGATCTCGTCGGCCGAGACCTTCTCGAGGTCCCGGTAGAGCGGGATCCTGCGCACCCGGACGCTGTCGCGCTCGGCACGGAAGCGGAGCGACTCGTGCGTCGCGTAGAAGTCGTGGGTCGTCGTCAGGATCTCCTCCCCGGGCCGGACGCGGAGCCCGGCATAGAGGAGCGAGATACCCATGGTCGTCGAATCGGTCAGCGCGACCTGGTCGGCGTCCCCGCCCAGGTAGGCGGCCGCGAGCTGTCTGGCGGCGTCCTCCCGCGCTGCTTCGTTCTGATCGAGGTAGACGCGCGGGTCGCGGTCGAGCCCCCGTCGGTGGCGCTCGATGGCGTCGCGGACGCGCTTTGGGTGCGAGGCGAGCAGGAACGAGGTCAGCTGGAGGACGCTCGGGTCGAGGGCGAACTGCGCGCGCACGTCGTCCCAGGTCTCGAGCGACTCGGGCCACGTTTCCGCGGCGCGGGCGAGCCCGCCGGTCGCCCCCGCCCCCGCCGCCACGGCGGCGGCTGCCAGGAACTCGCGCCTACGCATGCGCCGAGGATAGGCCCACGCAAGGCATATCCGTCAAAGGTGGCCGGTTGTTACGCGCCCGGCATCAGGAGCTCGGCCGCGGCCTGAAGGTTCGCGCGACCCCCGCCGAGCGTGGCGATGTATCCCGAGGCGGCCTGGGGACGCCACTGAGGTAGGCCGACATCGACCACGACGACCCGCCGTGCCGCGAGCAGGAGCGCCTCAGCGGTTTCGCGCTGCCACGCGTGACGGTGTGGGTCGCGGAGGACGAGGACGACCTCGCGGCCGTCCACTGCGGGCGACGCATCGCCAGCACCGAGCCGGACGGTCTCCGCACCCGGCAGCAGCTCGCCGAGCCCGTGCCTGGCCGCCCCGGCGGCGATCATGGGCTCCGGAACCAGCTCGATCACGAGCGCGGGGCCGGACAGCACGACATTGCCCTCCGCCTGCACCGCGCCTCGCGCCGTTTCCAACCCGATTCCGCGGTCGGCCCCGTCGCCTCCTCCCGGAACCCGTGCCGCCTCGACCCGGCTCGCCGCCTCTGCCAACCGCTCCTCCGGGACGCGCTCGACGAGCGCGCGGTGCATCTGCTCCAGCGCGTCAAGACCGAGCACTGCGCCGAGCATGACCGCATCGACGCCGGCCTCGAGGGCGCGAAGGGCGGCCTCCTCGACTCCCACGGTCGAGCTGATCGCGCGCATCTCGACCGCATCGGACATGACCAGTCCGTCGAAGCCGAGCTCCTCATGCAGCAGCCCGGTGATGATCCGAGGGCTCAGCGTCGCCGGGGCGTCGTCGACGCCCTCGAGGCGGATGTGGGCGGTCATCACCGAGCGCACTCCCGCCGCGATCGCCGCACGAAACGGGAGCAGGGCCTCGGGGTGCAGCTCGGTCGAGGGCAGCTCCAGATGCGAGTCCTGGTGGGTGTCCCCGTCGGCGTCGACGTGAATCTCGCGCCCGTCGCCGACGTGAACACGAACCCGAGGAACCCGACTGGGGCGGCCTCATGGCCGGTTCGACGCTGACCGCGATTCCCGTCGTCATCTTCTTCCTGCTCGTTCAGCGGCGGATCGCCTTCGGGCTGACCGCAGGCGCCGTCAAAGCGTGAACGACGAAGATCGCTCGCGGCTCGCCGCGACATGCCTGCTACCGGGGTTTCAGGGGCCTTCCGTGCCCGACGAGCTGCGACCCTGGCTCGAGCGCGGGATCGGCGGCGTCGTGCTCTTCGGGTCGAACATCGTCGATCCGGAGCAGCTGGCTGGGCTGACTGCGGAGCTGCACCACGAGCGGCCGGGGCTGCTCGTCATGACCGACGAGGAGGGCGGAGACGTCACGCGGCTCGAGACGGCGCGAGGGAGCTCGTATCCGGGAAACCTTGCGCTGGTCTTGGAGGAGGACGCTCGCGAAGATGTACTCGTTCCAGCTCGTGATGAAGGCGAAGACCGACGTCGCCACGAGCCCGGGCGCGACCAGCGGAAGCAGGATCCGGACGAAGGCCCCGACCCGGCTCGACCCGTCCACCATCGCCGCCTCCTCCAGCTCGCGCGGGATGCCGATCAGGAAACCACGCAGCGTCCAGATCGTGAACGGCAGGACGAAGGTCATTGCCGGGCGAGGACGACGTAGAGCGGAATGATCAATCCCGCCTGCGGCAGCATCTGGATCCCGATCATTCCCACGATGAAGACCTTTCGGCCCGTGAAGCGGAACTTCGCTAGGGCGACGGCAGCGAAGAACGCCAGCACCGTCGAGAGGGCGACGGTGACGCAGACGATGATCAAGCTGTTCTTGACGTCGACCCAGAAGAACGGCCGGTGCATCGCGTCGATGAAGTGCTGAATCGTCGGATGCACGGAGAACCAGGTCGGCGTGAGGCTGTTGATCTGGTCGGTCGGCTTGAAGGCCGTCGAGATCATCCAGAAGACGGGGAAGACGAGCACGACGAACAGCGCGAGGGCAACGAGGTTCCAGCCCGCACGGCGAGCCCGGCGCTGCCTCAGTCGGCGGGCGCGCGTCCGCGCGGCCTCCGGCGCCAGCGCGGTCACGTCACGTCTCCCATCTTGACCATGCAGCGGACGTAGAAGACGCTCATCACCGCGACCATCACCAGCATCAGGACGGAGATGGCCGCGCCGCGCCCGAATTCGCTCTCGGCATAGCCCTTCTGGACCAGGTAGACGCCCATCAGGTAGTTCGAGGGGTTCAGGTGCTCCTTCCCGATCAGCAGGTACGGCTGCGTGAAGATGCCGAAGTCCCAGATGATCGAGAGGCTCGTCAGGATCAGGAAGATCGGCTTCAGGATCGGGAAGGTCACGTCGCGGAAGACGCGCCACGGCGGCGCCCCGTCGACGGTGGCCGCCTCGACCAACTCTCCGGGAACCTGCGCAAGACCCGCGTACACGGTGACGACGACGAACGGGAGCGCCCCCCAGACCACGAGCGTCGTCACGAGCGCCAGTTGCGCGAATGGCGTCGTGTACCAGTCGTGCTGCCCGAGCCCGAGCGCGTAGTTGACGACCCCGTTCTGGTAGTTCGTCATCCAGTACCAGACCTGGACGCCGACGACCGGCGGCATTGCCCAGACGAGCATCAACCCCACCCCGAGCAGCACGCGCACGACGGCGCTGATGCGCGTCATCAGGAGGGCGATCAGCGTCCCGAGCACCATCGTCAGGCCGACGTTGGCGATCGTGAAGATGACCGTCCGCAGGAGCGTCCGCCAGAAAACGCCGTCGTGCAGGACTGCCCCGTAGTTGTCGAGCCCGATCCACTGGCCCTTGCGCCGGATCAGCTCGAAGAGGCCGTAGTGCTGGAGCGAGAGCCAGCCGAGCTCGTAGAGGGGATATGCCAGCACCGCGCCGACGACCACGGTCGCCGGCGCGACCAGCGCATACGGGACGGCTCCGCGGAGGAACCGTTCCCGCCTGAGACGGCTTCGCCGCCGAGACGCTCTGAGTGAGGTCTCGGCGGCGAGGGCCGTGCTGGGGAGCTCGCTACTCGACAAAGAGAGACGGGCTCCGTTCGGGGGTCACGAAGCGTTCAGAACCGACTCGATGTTGTCCTGCGCCGACGCGGCGGCCTGCTTGACCGACAGCTTCCCAGTCAGGATCTGGGCCAGCATGTTGCGGAGGATGTTGCCGTTCTCCACGTTGACCCAGTTCTTGGACGTCGGGACGAACCAGCTGCGGCTGGCCGCCTTCTCGTTCACCTTGGAGGGGTTGACCAGCGACGTCGTGTTCGGGATGTTCCCGATCGCCTGCAGCGCCTTCATCGCATCGGTAGATGTGTAGGCCTTGATCCAGGCCTCGGCGAGCGCCTTGTCTCCACCGACGGGAACTGCGAGGTCCGAGCCGCCGAGGAAGCCGGGGATGACCTTGCCCTTCTCGTGGCTCGGCATCACGAACTGACCGGTGACGCCCTTGAACTTGCCGACGCAGCAGCTGAACCAGGCGGGGCCGATCATCGACGCTGCCTGGCCCTGGCCGTACACGTCGTACGGGTTCGGATGGGCCTCATCGGTCGTCTTGCTCGCCCTCGACGCCGCCAGGAAGAAGTTCTTGTAGGCGGTGAGGCCGGCAACCGACTTCGGCGACGTGAGGAGGCCATGCCACTTGCCGCTCACCTGGGTCGCGATTCCTCCGCCGTAGTCGAAGACGAAGCTCAGCGCCGCGTACCAGTCGGTTCCGGCGATGTAGACGGGCGAGAAGCCCTTGGTCTTGCCGAACTTCGCGTTCAGCTTTTTCGCGCTCGCCGTGTACTCGGCGAGGCTGGTCGGGATCTTGATCCCGGCCTGCTTGAACTAATCCGTCCGGTAGGTCACGACCCGCGAGCCCGCGTAGTACGGCACGCCGTAGAGCTTCCCGTTGTACCGGCCCGAGGCGGCCAATCCCGCAAGCCACGTGCTCGAGTTCGGGAACGAGCCTTTGTCCGCGGACAGGTCCTGGAAGGCCCCCGCGGCCATGTACTTCGTCATCTCGGTGTTGCCCATCTCGATCACGTCCGGCGAGTTGCCGCCGGCGAGCGTCGCGTCGAACTTCTGGAGGTGAGCCCCCCAGGTCTGGTACTGGATGTTGACGCTGGCGCCCGTGTCCTTCTCGAACTGGGCACCCGGCTCGTGCCGCCGGACGCTCCGCCGGACACCGTCGCGACCACGGTCGCAAGGGCGGCGGCGAGCGTGAGCACAGCAATGATGCGCGTTCTCATAGACGCTCCTCCACCTTGAGGTTGACGGCCTCCGCCTGAAACCGCGGCTCCGGCCGGACAAGTGGTTCAGACCACTTGGTCACGCCGGGAAGAATGGCACAGGTGGCCACATCATGTCAAGACCAATCTGCAACTTCCCGCCTTTCCCAGCGCAAATTGCCGTCCATCGTCGCCATCGTGGTACTAGCCACTCCGTCACCGTCGCGCTCCGCGGAGTGCTTCCGAAGCCGTCCCTGTGGCGCCCGGTTGAGCTCGGTGACGAGCCTGTACCGGTCGCCGCGGTAGATCGAGCGCACGTATTCGACGACGTCCCCGGCGGCAGCGTGCGTGACCCGCTCGAACAGGAAGGCGGGCGAATGCAGCGGAACGCCAAGCGCCTCGGATTCCTCCTCATTCGTGACCGTGGGCTCGATCGTCTGCACGCCGCCGACGATGACGGTGCCGTACCTGCCTTTGAGCAGCTCGTAGAAGGACCCGCCTTCGAGGTCCCGGGCAGAAAGTCCGGGGACGAGCGCCTCCCGAACGTGCAGCGTCTCGATCGCCATCGTCTCGCGGTCGGCGAGGCGCAGGCGCTTGATCACCACGACCGGCTCGGAGGGCGAGACGTGGAGCACTCGGCCGAGGCGCGCTCCGGCCGGGACGGTACGGAGCTCGAGCGTCTTGCTCCCGGGCGCCATGCCGCGCCGGCGCATGTCCTCGGTGAACGAGGTCATGGTCAGCTCCTGCGCGATCTTCGGCTCGCTGACGAACGTCCCGGAGCCACGGCGGCGGACGAGGTAGCCCTCGCGAACGAGGTCGTCGAGCGCCGCGCGCACGGTCAGCCGGGAGACGCCGAGGTCGGTGCTGAGCTGGCGTTCCGAGGGGATCGACTTGCCGACGTCGAGCTGCTCGATCAGATCGAGCACTCGGTCGCGGGTTTCGCTCTGCTTGGTCACGTCGCGGCTCCTGCCGCCAGGGGCAGGGCGGTGCCAACAGGGCCGGCGCCGGCTCGACGGAGGCTGTCGCCGCTCTGCGCGTCGAAGAAGTGGAACCTGGCGGGATCGACCGCCAGGCGCAGCGGCGTTCCGACCCGCGCCTGCGTGCGCGGATCGACGCGGGCGCTGAACAGCGTCTTCTCCTCGACGAGCAGCCGGTCGTCCTCGGAGGCCTCGAGGATCTCGGCCGTGATCCGCGGCGCCTCGACCCGGAAGAAGACGTATGTGTCGGAGCCGACCTCCTCGACGACCTCGACCGGCACCTCGATCGTCGGCGTGCCCGCCAACGCAAAGGCTGCGTCCTCGAAGCTCTCGGGCCGGACTCCGAGGACGACCCCCGAGCTGCCGGCCCGCGGCCTGCGCGCACGGTCGAGCGGCATCCGGAACTGGCCGAACGCGACCTCGTCGCCCTCCAGCCGCGCCTCGACGAGGTTCATCGCCGGCGAGCCGATGAACGCGGCGACGAAGAGGTTGCGAGGTTCCTGGTAGAGCCGCTGGGGCTCGTCCGCCTGGAGGATGCGCCCGTCCCGCAGGACGGTCACTCGCCGCCCCAGCGTCATCGCCTCAACCTGGTCGTGGGTCACGTACACCGTCGTCACGCCGAGCCGGCTGTGGAGCTGCGCCAGAGATGCGCGCATGCCCACCCGCAGCTTTGCGTCCAGGTTCGAGAGGGGTTCGTCCATCAGGAAGGCGCGCGGCTCGCGCACGATCGCCCGGCCCATCGCCACTCGCTGGCGCTGACCTCCGGACAGGTGGGCCGGGCGGCGGTCGAGCAGCTCCGCCAGGCCGAGGAGCCCGGCCACCTCGCCGACCCTCCGCTCGATCTCGGGCTTGGCGGTGCGCCTGACCTTGAGCCCGTAGGCGAGGTTCTCGCGCACCTTCATGTGCGGGTAGAGCGCATAGCTCTGAAAGACCATTGCGATGTCGCGGTGCCGCGGTGCAAGATCGGTGACGTCGCGACCGCCAATCGAGATCGTGCCCTCCGTCACATCCTCCAGGCCCGCGATCATCCGCAGGAGCGTCGACTTGCCGCACCCGGAAGGACCGACGAGCACCATGAACTCGCCGTCCGGGATCTCCAGGGAAACGTCGTCGACCGCTTTGACGTCCCCGGAAAAGAGCTTCGTCACATGTTCGAGCCGGATCTCCGCCATCGTGCCTCCCCCGAGAGCATAAGACCAAAGCGCGTTGTACCACAAATGGTATTGACCACTTATAGCCCGGTTGCTTAGACTGTGGCGAAGATGACGACGCCCCCGGAGCTCGACGACATCGTCACCGAGGCACGCGCCGTCGACGCGGCCGATCTCGACCTCCGCTCGACGCGCGAGCTCGTTGCACTGATGAACGACCAGGACGCGGGCGTGTCGGCGGCCGTTGCGGAGGCGGAGGCCGCGATTGTCGAGGCGATCGAAGCGATTGCCGAGAGGCTCGCGGGCGGCGGCCGGCTCATCTACGTCGGCGCCGGGACCTCCGGGGGCCTGGCCACGCTGGACGCGGCCGAGTGCCACGCGACGTTCTCCACCCCACCGGAGCAGGTGACTGCCGTGGTCGCCGGCGCCGACCTCACCTCGGCACTCGAGCGCTACGCGGCCGAGGACGACGTCGAGGCGGGACGCCGCGATCTCGAAGCCCTGCGCCCCGGGGCGTCGGACGCCGTGGTGGGCGTGAGCGCGAGCGGGGAGACACCGTACGTCCTCAGCGCCCTTCGCACCGCGCAGACCTCGGGCGCGCTGACCGTGGCCCTCGTCTGCAACCGTGGGTCCGAGCTCGGGCGACTGGCCGATCGGGAGATCGCCGTCGTCGTCGGTCCAGAGGTTGTCGCAGGCTCGACGCGGCTGAAGGCCGGCACGGCCCAGAAGCTCGTCCTAAGCATGCTCTCGACGATCTCGATGGTGCGGCTCGGCAAGACCTTCGGCAACCTGATGGTCGACGTCCAGCCCGCGAACGCCAAGCTCCGCGAGCGCGTCCGGCGGATCGTCCAGGCGGCCACGGGGGCAACCTCGACCGAAGTCGAAGCTGCGTTTGTTGCCACAAATGGCAACGCCAAGGTAGCGATCGTCTCCTTGCTGGCCGACGTGGACGCCGAGACGGCGCAGCGGCGGCTCGAATCGGCGCAGGGAAACGTGCGGCGGGCTCTCCTGCGATGAGGCTCGGAGTCGAAGCGGCCGTCGTCGGACGCCACCTGATTCCCGGTGACGTCGAGCTGGCCGACGGACGCGTGGTCGGGTACGGCCTCGCGTCCTCCAACGGCCGCGGGATCGCGGTCCCGGGCTTCATCGACCTCCAGGTGAACGGGTTCGGCGGCGTCGACCTGCTCGTGGCCGACGACGACGGCTACCGGCGCGCGGGCGAGGCGCTGCTGGAGACCGGAGTCACGGCCTACCTCCCCACCTTCATCACCGCCCCCGAGGACGAGCTGCTCTGGGCGCTCCAGTCGGTGCCCAAGAACGGCTCCGCACCCCGGATTCTCGGCGCGCACCTCGAGGGGCCGTTCCTCGCGGCGACACGCCTTGGCACTCATCCCCGGGGGGCGCGCCGCGATCCCGATCTCGCGCTTCTCGATCGTCTGCTCGGCGCGGGTCCGGTGCGCGTGATGACGCTCGCCCCGGAACTCCCCGGCGCGGGTGAGCTGATCGACCTGCTCCACGCCCGTGGGATCACGGTTTCGTGCGGGCACAGCGACGCGACGGCCGACCAGGCCAACGAGGCCTTCGACCACGGCGTCCGCACGGTCACGCACCTGTTCAGTGCGATGCGCCCCTTCCGCCACCGCGATCCAGGCATCGCCGGCGCGGCGCTCGCCAGAGACGACGTCGTCGTCCAGGTCATCCTCGACGGCATCCACCTCGCCCCGGACACGATGCGCCTCGTCTGGCGGGCGGCCGCCGGCCGCGTAGCACTCGTCACCGATGCGATTGCAGGCGCCGGCGTCAGCGACGGTTCGTACACCCTCGGCGGCCTGGAGGTTCAGGTCCGTGACGGGGTCGTCCGCGGGCCGGACGGTGTTCTGGCCGGGAGCTCACTGACGATGCTCGACGCCGTCCGCAACCTCCATGAGCTGGGCGTGCCGCTGCCGGAGGCGGTCGAGGCCGCCACGGCGGTTCCGGCGAGCGTCGTCGGCATGCCCGAGCTCGGCCGGATCGAGCCGGGGGGCCCCGCCGACATCCTCGTCCTCGACGACAACCTGCAGATCGAGCGTGTCCTCGTGGGAGGCGAAGCGCTTGTCGTTTGCTGAGGTGGTACCCGTGCCGCCCGCATCGGGCGAGCGTTTTCGCGCGGAGATCCGCGAGCAGCCCGATGCTCTCCGCCGCCTGCTCGAGCACGAGCGCGAGTTCGCGCGAGTCGCAGCGACCGCCCGCGAGCGCAGCGCCTCCCTCGTCCGCATGGTCGGCCACGGCTCCTCCGACAACGCCGCTGCCTACGGCGTGTACACCTTCGGCCTGCTCCCGCGGTGGACGGCGCTGCGCGACTCGATCAGCCTCACGGTCCCACTACAACATCGAGCTCGACATGGCGGGATCGACCGCCATCGGGTTGTCCCAGTCGGGGCGAACGCCCGACGTCGGCGAGTACCTCGAGCGAGCCCGGCGACGCGGAGCGTTCACGGTCGCGGTCACCAACGATCCGGAGTCCGCGCTGGCCTCGACCGCCGAAGCCGTGCTCCCCCTCGGAGCCGGCGAGGAGCAGGCCGTCGCGGCCACGAAGACGTACCTGAACCAGCTCGCCGCGCTGGCGCTCCTCGCGGCGTACGTGGCAGGCCACGGAGCGCGCTTCGCCGAGGCGATCCGGGTCGTCGCCGGTCAACTCGAGGAGTTGATTCCCTCGCTCGAGGCGGGCGTAGAGGCTGTGGCGATCCCGTTTGCATTCACCGGCCGCATGTTCGTGATCGGGCGCGGCTCCGAGTTCGCGACCGCCCGCGAGATCGCTCTGAAGCTGCTGGAGACATGCCGGGTGGCGGCCGAGCCGCTCACGGCGACCGACCTCGCCCACGGCCCGGTTGCGGCCCTCGATTCGCTCTTTCCGGTGTGGACGATCGCCTCGCACGACGAGACCCTGCCGGCGGTCGTCGAGGCCGCTGGGCGTGCCGCCGCGGCAGGCACCACCCTCGTCGCCAGCGGCAGCGCAGCCGCGGAGGTCCCGGGGGCGGCCTATGCCCTCGCCGTGCCACGCCCACCGGAGTCCCTGCTCGCACCCCTCCTCTCCGTGGTGCCGGGACAGCTCTTCGCCTGGGCACTCGCCCGCGCAAAGGGCCTCGACCCGGACAGCCCACGTGGGCTCAGCAAGGTGACGCTGGCCCGGTAAGGGCCGGCAGGTAGACAGCCGGAGCCCCGGCTACCCTGAGCCCTCACCAAAACGGAAGGAGGGCCCACCGGATGGGCCGGCGAATCCTCCTCCTGACCGTTGGTGCGGGGGTCGGGGGCATCTTCGCGCTGGGCGCAGGCCCGGCGACGGCGCACGCGTCGAACCTGGTCGACCGCAACGCGACCGCGGTCCGGATCGTGGTCACGAGAGACGGCGCCGCGCACCTGCTGTACAGCGCCCGCGGGAGCTATCACCACGTCGTCGCCTACGGCGGCATCAACGCGAGCTTCCCGGATCGGGCGAGAAGGCAGGTTGGGCTGAAGCTCAACTACGTGGGCGGCTGGCGCACCCGGTACCACGTCCGGAACCCACGCCGCCTCGTCAACACGTGCCGCCCCTACGACGGACCGCCGCTCTACTGGGCCGTGGCGGCCTGCAAGGCCCCGGACGGCTCCTACTGGGTGGCGCAGAGTTGGCAACGGATGCTGCCGAATCACGGGCTGCCGGCGAACGAGGCCGCCGGAGCCTGGGAGCTCCGCCTCTCGCACTGGAAGGGGCCGCTCCCGGCACTGACCGTCAAGACGGACTGGGCCTACGCGGGGCGGTGGGAGCACGTGTACGGCTCGCTCACCTACCTCGGCCGGCCGATGTACGGGTTCGGAACGACCGCTACCGGCAACCCGACCGACAAGTGGGGCGTGCTGATCCATCTGGACACGCTGGACTCGCGCTACGGGAAGGGCTGGCAGCGGGCCGACAGCTTCGTCACGCACAACCCCAAGGGGATCTTCTGTTACGTGCTCGGCCCGCACGCAGATGGCACGCCCAACGGAGCGGGCTACAAGTACCGGGTAACCGCCGTCGGCCCGGGTGCACTGCCCGACGTGGTCTGGATCGGCGATCCCCCCGGCACGTATACGAAGGAACGAGATCAGCTGGCGAACGAGGAACAGAGGCTCTCCTATTCGGACCGGCTCTGCCGCCCGAACTGAACTCTTAGCGAGGTCTTAGACGGCAGCCCCGTGGACATTGCTCACCGCAAGAGGCCGCCTCCCGGGCGGCCTCTCTACGGGCGCCCGAAGACCTCGGTGATCGCCGCCACCTGGGAAGGGTCGAGCGTCGACTTTCCGCAGGAGCCGAGACGGCGGGAAGCGAGGGCTTCTTCGCGGAGCCCTTCCTGATCCGAACACGACCACGTCCGCTCCGTGATCGAAGGCGCGCTCGAGCCCCGCGGCGTCGTACCCCGCCACGTAGAGGTAGCCCGGTTCCCGAGCACTTACTCGGGCGTGTGCAGGACTTCGTAGTGCACGGAGCGTTGGTCGAAACGGGAGAGAAGCGCCCGCGCGGCCGGCGGGACGACCGCCAGCTCGTAGTCCTCACCGGCGAAGGCCCGGACGGCGTCCAGCGAGTCGAAGAGCGTCAGGGTCACGAACTCGACCTCGTCGCCTGCTCCGCGCCGAAGGAGGTACGCCCCGTGGAAACCCTCGATCCTGTGGATGCCCGGAAAGACTTCGGAGCGGAGGAGCGCCTCGTAGGAGTCAGCATTCCCGGTTGGGTCCAGCCGTGCCAGAGGCGAAGGATCATCGCCCAATGATCGCTCACGTAGCGCTCGGCGTCCGCACCGGCCGCTCGTCTGCTATCACGGCGACCGTGAGAGCAATTGCTTGCTTCTTCGCGCTTCTCGTCTCGCTGGCCGCGGCCGGCTGCGGCGGGACGTCGGCGGTCGGTGGAGACTCGACCCGCTCGCGGGCCGCTGGCTGGCCGGCGGCGCTGTGCGCCCGCGAGGCGGGCTGGGCGTCGGATCACGCGCGCCGGATCCTCCGCTACTACGGCCCCGGACAGGTCTATCCGGCCGACGTTGCGCTCCTCAGCTTCAAGCTCAGCGTCACGCGCTTCGAGCAGCACGGCTGTGGTCCGGCCGTGCTCGGCAGGGCTTTGAAAAGGCAGCTGACGGCGAAGCAGCGCGCCGAGCTTCTGACTCACCTCCCGGCGACGCTGGCGCGCACCGTGCGCCGCGCGGTCGCGGCCGCGAGCTAGGCAGCGTTTTACGCGCCTCCTAGCGGCCTTCGAGGATGCGCGCGAGCACCGCCGAGTAATCCTGCTCCCCCAGCCCGCTCTGCTCGGCGTCGGCCAGCCACGACCTCGCGGCGGTGGCGAGCCGCACGTCGACTCCGGCTGCCTCGGCCGCCTCCACGATCAAGCCCGCGTCCTTGCGGGCAAGGGCGAGCGAAAAGCGGGCGGGGAAGTCGCCGGACTCGATCGAGCTGCGCCGCCGCTCCGCCTGGGCCGCCAGCGGCGTCGAGGCCAGGATCTCGTAGGCGGTCTGACGGGATAGGCCCAGCCCGGCCGCGAGCGCCAGCGCCTCGCCGAGGACGCCGATCGTGCCGAAAAGCGTCGTGTTGGCGACGAGCTTCGCGGCCGCGCCCGAACCGAGAGCGCCGACATGGATCGGGTGGCCGAGGACGGAGAGAAGCGGCGTCCAGCGCTCCACGAGCGGAGCGGGGCCGCCGACGAAGAGGGTCAGCGAGCCGCTCTCCGCCTCCGCGATGCTGCCGAGCATGGGCGCTTCGAGCAACCCGGTTCGCTCCGGCAGCGCCGAGGCCAGCCGCGACACCGCCTGCGGGCCGACGGTCGACAGCTCGATCACGGTCGCGAATCCGTCGACACCCGCGGCTACTCCATGCGGCCCATCGGTGACCGCTACCCCGCGGGTAACCGCACGACGAACCTCGCGCCGTCGTTGCCGGCCTCGACCCCTACGTCGCCCCCGACACTCCGCGCGAGCCGCCGGGCGAGGGCAAGCCCGAGCCCGGCGCCCGCTCCATGTGCCTGGCCGGCGGCCCCTCGCTTTCCCGGTTCGAAGATCGACGCGCTCTCTGCGGGCGAAACGCCGGCACCATCGTCCGCGACTGCGAAGAGGACGGCACCATTCGACCGCGCGAGCGAAACCTGAACCTGCTTCCGTCCGTAGCGGCAGGCGTTCTCGATCACCGGCTGGAGAATGCGCTCCACGATGTCGCCGTCGACGCCGACGCGGATCCGGGCCTCGGACGCCTGCAGCGACATCCTCACCGCGCGGTCGCGGGCCAGCGATGCGCAGGCTTCGAGCGCCGCCGCGGCGGCAGCCTCTGCGTCCGCCGTGCCGCGGGCGACGCCCGCCTCCTGCTGGGCGGCCGCAACGAGGATCTCGACCGCCTTCGTCGCCCGCTCCGCACTGTCGAGCACGCGCTTCAACGAGACGCGGTAGTCCTCCGTCGGGCGGTCGCGGCGGAGCGCCAGCTCGGCCTCGGCGCTGATCGCGGCAAGCGGGGTGCGGAGCTCGTGCGAGATCTCGGCGGTCACCCTCTGCTCGCGTCGCAGGCTGGCGGCGATCCGGTCGAGCAGGCCGTCGAGAGTCGACGCCAGCCGGGTCAGCTCGTCGTGCGGCTCGCCCAGCCCGAAGCGCCGGTCGAGGTCGCGCTCGCTCCACTCGGCGGCCTCACTCGTCATGCGGGCAACCGGACGGAGCGCAGAAGCGAGGAGCCAGCGCGCCGTCAGCGCGACCCCCGCGAGCAGCAGCGCCGCAAGGGCCAGGGAGCCGATCAGCGCCGTGCCCTTGGTGTCGTTGTACGGCGCGAGCGACAGTCCGGTGACGACGGTGCCGACCTGCCTGCCGCCGCCGACGACCGGTGTCGCGTAGAGCCGGGTCGACCCGGCGACGTCGGCGAACCGCTGCGGCCCTCCCGCCAGCCGTCGAGCCGCGCGGGTGACCGCAGCGGCCACTCGCGGCTCCTCGAGCGTGCGGCTACCCGCGAAGACCCACACCAGGCTCTCCGTCGTGCCCGTGTCCGGAGCGTCGCCGAGCTGGAGCCGGCCGCCGACGACCTCGAGGGACGCGACCTCTGCGGCGCCGCGGGCGCGGAGCAGGTCGTTCGCGTTCCCGTCCAGGCTGCGCGAGAGAACGAGATTGAAGGCCAGCGTCGCCACTCCCAGCGCGGCGGCGACGACGGCGACGACCGTCAGCAGCAGCCGGCCGCGGAGCCCATAGCGGCGAGACCCGCTCACTTGACCGAGTAGCCGACCCCGTGCACGGTCTCGATTGCCGGCGCGTCGCGGAGCCCTCGCAGCTTGCGCCGTAGCCTGGCCACGTATGCGTCGAGCGTGTTGTCGCGGACGATGGCGCCCGCCGGCCAGCCGGCGGCGATCAGATCTCGTCGCCTGACGGCCTCGCCCGGGCGGGCCAGAAGGCGCGCGAGCAGACGAAACTCGGTCGGCGTCAAGCTCGCCGTCTCGCCGCCGCACGAGATCGAGTGGCTGACCGGGTCGAGGCGAAGGTCGCCCACCTCCATCGCCCCGTCCGCACCCGCCCGGCGGAGGAGCGCCTGAAGCCGGGCGACGACTTCGGCGAAGGCAAACGGCTTCGTCACGTAGTCGTCCCCGCCCGCACTGAACCCGGAGAGCCGATCGACCAGCGTGTCGCGGGCGGTGAGGAAGAGGATCGGGGCCCCGACGCCTCGAGCGCGAAGCGCCTGGCAGACGTCGCGGCCGTCCGCGTCGGGAAGCCCGATGTCGACGATCAGCGCGTCGGGCGGGGTGGCCGCGGCCAGGGCCAGGAGTTGCGTGCCCGTAGCGGCGCCCTCGGCGTGGAAGCCTTCCTCGCGCAGGCCCCTCAAGAGGACTCCGCGCAGATCGTGTTCGTCCTCGGCGACGAGGACGCGAGCGGCGGTCATTCTTCTCGCAGTATGGCCCCGAGGGGCAGGCGCCTGATGGCATACATGGCGCCGAAGGCCGCCAGCAGCGCCCCGCCCAAAGCGGCCGCTACGAGCCCGCCGAGGAACAGCCACGGCGCGGCCAGGTGGTCGGGAGGCGGATCGAAGACGTGCTGGAGCATGGCGACGAGCATCTCGCTCAGGATCCAGCCGAGCAGGGCAGCAACTGCCAGCCCCGCCGCGAGCACGAGCGCCGCCTCGGTCCAGAGAAAGGCCGCGATCTCCCGGCGCGAGGCCCCGAGCGCCGCCATCGTCGCGAGCTCGCGGCGCCGCTCGCCGAGCCCGACTACGAGGAAGAGCATCAAGGCCGCCGCGGCCAGAACGATCGCGAACCCCTCTTCGATCTTGCTGAGGCCCGACAGGCTGACCGTCGTGATCGAGCTCACCGTCTGGGCGGTCTGCCGGCGAATGTTGCGAACGACCGTGCCCTCCGGCTTCGTCGCCTGCGCGATCCGGCGTGCGACGGCGACCGGGTCGCCGTCGGCCTTGACGAAGATCACGTTCGGGCCGGCCTCGTGCGACACGCTTTGCAGGTAGCCGAGGTTCGCGACCATGAACGAGTCGCGCGGCGCCGACGGGAACTCCTGGACGATGCCGGCAACGTGGAAGGGAGCGACCTTGAAGTGGCCGGTTCGACCGTCGAGCACGCGCAGGTTCAGGAGGTCGCCCAGGCGGAGCGAGTAGTCGGTGATCGTCTCCTTGGAGACGAGAATCGCGTCGCGCCGGGCGCGGAGGCGGTGGAGCATCTGAGCGGCACTTCCGCCGACGAAGTACGAGTCGCGCAGTCCCGTCGCGCGCGCGATCGTCGCCGGGTCGACGCCGAAGGTGTCCTGAAGGTCCGGGCCGACGTAGGCGTAGGAATGGTCGACTGCCGAGGTCGCGGCGACGCCGGGAACATGAGCGATCTTCTGCTCCAGTTTCTGGCGCGTGACCGAGCCGGGAGGTGCGTCGACGACGACGTCGGCACCCAGCGTGAGCTGCGCGTCGACGCGCGCCTGCTGGTCGTACGTGGCCGAAAAGACACCGAGGTTGACGCCGAACGCGAGCAGCAGTCCGACGAGCACCAGCCCGCGGTTGACCGCAGCGCCGCGGCGCGCGGCGCTCGCAGCGAGAAACGCAGGCAGGGTGGTGGCTCGATTCCCCGCAGCCCGGCCGAGCACCCAGGAGAATAGGCGGCCGCGGAGACGCGCGAGCAGGAGCGTGGCGCCCATCCAGAGGAAGGCCGGCGCCAGGAACATGTAGATCGAAAGTGAGAGCGTGGGGTTCGAATCCGGAGTCACGACCGCCGAGAAGCCCGTTCGCGCGGTCAGCCAGTAGACGAGCCCGCTGATTCCGAGCGCGATCACGTCGAGGTAGAGACGCTCCCAGAAGGGCGGCTTGTCGCGCCGTCCCGTCCGCCGGCCCTCGGTCACGCTCCGGCGCAGGACGTCGACCACGGTCGAACCCCGCGCCGCGACCGCTCCCGCCCAGGCGAGCGCCGTGCAGAGGGCGAACGCCACCAGGATGCGCCCAACCGTGATACCGGCGCCGCCGACGAGCAGCCGGACGGCCCCGAGCGCGACGGCCGCACCGAGAGCGCCGGCCGGAATCGCCAGGACGAGGCTTTCGAGTCCTGCAAGCTGCAGCAGGAACCGCCGCGACGCTCCTCGCGCTCGCAGCAGCGCGAGCTCGCGCCGGTCGCGCTCGACCGTTCCGAGCGCGGCGAGATACGCGAGCCCGAGCGCGATCAGGGCTCCCGGCACGCCGAGCATGATGTAGAGGGCCTGCGCATACAGCGCGTCGCCGGCCGCGCTCGTCAGGCTGTCGGCGAGGTTGTCGACGAACTGCACCTGGCCCGTGAGCGTCCGCTCGGTGGCGTTCTTGATCTGCGTCGCGCGTTTCAGTGCGTTGCTCGGGCTACCGGACAGGCTCCGCGGGTCGACCTGCGCCTGAACCTGCCACTGCACGCCGGCGACCGAACCCGGAGCCGCTGCGATTCCCACGGAGAGGGGGTGAAGCGCGGGAGCCACTTTCTGCGCGAACGTCTGGAACGGCAGGATCGCCACGTTCGCCGGCGGCTGAGCCGGAGCGGGGCCGATCAGCGGATTGAGCGGCTGGAAGAGCACGTCGCCCGTGTTGACGAGCCCGACGCCCGAGACGACGAAGCGAACTGGCTTAACCCCCCGGGCCGGTCTCAGCACGACGGAATCGCCGACGCGGGCCTGCAGCGTCGCCGCCAGCTGCTGGTCGAGCACGATCTTTCCCGGCTGCAGCGTTCCGGTCAGCAGCCTGAAGGTTCGGAAGTGCCGGAGATAGTCGGGCGGGACCGCCAGGATCGCGCCGGCACCCGCCGCGATCTGCCCGCCGGGCCCGTTGTGCTCGATGCCCGCGAAGGGCCCGGTCGCGGCCGGGACGGCCGCCAGCACCCCGGGCTGCCTCTTCACACGCGAGGCCACGCGGAGAGCGGCCTGCGGCGAGGCCACCGGCCCCTGCCAGTCGAGCGGCACGCTCCGGACGGCGCTGCCGGTCATCGTCTGCAGCGAGTGGCCGACGAAGAGCAGCACGGCGCCGAGGAGGGCCACGGCCGCGGCGAGGACGACGATCCGCTCGATGGTCGAGCCTGGCGCGCGGATCGCGCGGCGCAAGCCGAGCGCGGCAGCGGTGCTCATGCGAGCACTTCGTGACGCTGCTCTTGGACGATGCGCCCGTCGTGCAGCTCGAGCGTGCGGTCGAATCTCGCCGCCACATCGGAATCGTGCGTGGCGATCAGCAGCGCAAATCCCGTCTCCTCCCGGAGAGCATCGATCAGGTCGAGGACGCGCTCGCCGGTGTCGGAGTCGAGATGCCCGGTCGGCTCGTCGCAGAGCAGGAGCAGCGGTTGCTGCGCGAGCGAGCGCGCGAGGGCCACTCGCTGGGCTTCGCCGCCCGAAAGCTCGGACGGAAGGTTCTCCGTCTTGGACGAAAGCCCGACGAGCGCGAGCAGGGCGTCCGGGTGGAGCGGCGAGTCGGCCCTACCGTGCGCGGCGTGAATCGCGAAGGCGACGTTCTCGACGGCCGTGAAGTGCGGAAGCAGGTTGGCGCTCTGGAAGACGAACGAGATCCCCTTGGCAAGCGCGCCCGTGCGGGCCGCCTCGTCGAGAGACGAAAGCGGGCGACCCTGCCAGAGGACCTTCCCGGCCGTGGGGCGGATCAGCCCGCCGAGCACGTGCAGCAGCGTCGTCTTTCCGGAGCCCGACCGACCGAGCACAGCCACCCGGTCGCCGGAGTCGATCTCGAAGTCGACACCGTCAAGGGCGGCCACGGCGGCCTCGCCTCGGCCGTGGACGACGCGAACTCCTTCGAGCGCCGCGAGCGGACCATTCCTGCCGTTCGTGCTCACGCGCTCGTCCCGTCGCGGATCTCGAGCACGCGGTCGGCGGCTTCCGCGATTCGCGCAGAATGCGTGACGACGACGACCGTGCTCTCGTGCCGGTCCCGGAGGCGCTTCAGGGCATCGAGGACGATCTCCTCACTGGTTTCGTCCAGCTCGGCCGTCGGCTCGTCGGCCAGGACGAGCGGCGCCTCGCGGGCAGCCGCGCCGGCGATCGCGACACGCTGCTGCTCGCCTCCCGACAGCTTCCCAGCTCGCACACCCGCGCGCGCGCCGAGACCGAACGCCTCGAGGGCGCTCCTGGTTCGCCGTGCGACGTCCTCCTGCCGCGCGAGGCGGAGCGAGACCGCGACGTTCTCCGCCGCCGTCAGCGCCGGCCAGAGGTTGCCGCTCTGGAACACCAGCGAAACCTGCCGGGCGCGGTAGTCCGCGAGCTCCGGTTCGCTCAGCCGGCCGAGGGATCGGCCGAAGGCCCGGACCTCGCCGGCCGAGGCCTCGTCGAGGCCCGCCGCCAGATGGAGGAACGTGCTCTTGCCCGAGCCGGACGGCCCGAGCACGGCGACGAACTCACCCTGCTCGATCCGAAGATCGAGGCCTCGCAGAGCGACGGTCTCGACGGAGCCTGCGCGGTAGATCTTGAAGACATCCCGAAACTCGAGGGCACCCCAGGCGATCTCGCGCTGGGCGGGCGGCTCGCGGTAGAGACTTCTGAGCTCCATGCCGCGATCCTGCGCAGCGGCGCCTGAACGGCGCCTGACTGAGCCCCGTCTAGCGGTAGCGGTAGACGATGCGCCCGCGGTCCAGGTCGTACGCCGAAAGCTCGAGCTTCACGCGGTCGCCCGGGAAGATCCTGGAGGGTCCGCGCCGCTCCGGCCTGATCGAGACCGGAGCGGCCTGCGGAAACCAGTCGCGCCTAGGACGCGATCGTCGCGACGTTCGTCGCCTCGGGGCCCTTTGCGCCCTCGCGGGACTCGTACTCGACCTTCGCACCCTCGGCGAGCGACTTGAAGCCGTTGCCGACGATCTGCGAATGATGGACGAAGAGATCCTTCTCGCCCTCGTCGGGCGTGATGAAGCCGTACCCCTTCGCGTCGTTGAACCACTTGACGGTTCCGGTAGCCATAGAAACACCTCCCTCACCACTTCCACGAACGGGTAAGGAGAGCGCAGGACGCCACCGGACTCGTTCTTGGTTTTTTGCGCCCGTGAGGGTAGCAGGATCGGCGCCGAAAATCGGCAAAATGTGGACACGGGCTGGGCTGGGCGCTTCGCCGGGCCCGGTAAAGGCCGGCCCGCTATGCGGCCGTAGGCGCGCCGGCTGCTTCCAGCTCGGCGTCGAGCGCGTCGTGGAGCGAACCGAGCCCGCTCAGCTCAGAGTCCTTCGCGTAGGCAACATGGAGGACCCGGTGCACGGCCTTGGCGGCCGTCACGTCTTGCGCACGGCGACGAGCTCGAGGCGCTCGCGCGGGCCCTCGACGGCCTCCTCGAGGACCTCGCCGATCCCGCGGACGTAGAACTTGTGGTCGAGCACTCCCGGCTCCAGCGGCGTCCACTCCTTCGTCAGGAGCGCTTTGCTCGAGCTCACGTACGGAACGCGCACAACCCGCGCGAGGCTCAGTACCTCGAAGTGGTCCTCGGCCTGGCCCTTGTAGTACTCCTGCCGGAAGGACTGGGCGACGGCCAGGTGGGCAGGCATGAAGACCCCGGGCTGCGCACCGTCGCGACCGGCCTGCCAGCTCCCCTGTGTGCTGACCACCCGCCCGTTCTTGTCGAGCTCGGCCGTGGACTCCCCGAAGTACCAGACGTTACCTTTCTTGTCCTGCGTGTACCAGTCGGTCGTGCGCTCATGGAGCCGTCCAGCGAGGTAGAGACGATCCTCGACGACGACGCAGGGAACGCCGGCGATCTTTTTCGTTCGCAGCGTGACGGTGAAGATGTCCCGCGCCGCCTGGCTGTCCTTGACGCCGCGATAGACGAAGGACGTCCCCGGCGTGAGCGGGAACCACGGATTGGTCACGCGGGCGCTGAAGCCGGCAGGCTTCGGCACTCCGGGCGCCGCCGTGCCGCCGGCCGAGGCCGGAACGGCTGCCGCGAGCGAAACGGTGAGAGCGAGCAAAAACGTACGCATGTGCCTCGTACCTCCCAGTCGGATGGCCGGGCACCCTAGAGAGGCCGAATGAGCTGAAGATGAGAGGCGCGGGAGTAAGGTCCGGCGAGCCCTCCATGGACGACAGCCCCGGAACATGGCACTACGGCCTGGTCGCCAGGTGGTGGGCCGAGTTCAGCACCGACGGGCCGGAGATCGGCTATTTCCGGAAGTGGATTGCGGACGGCGGGCAACCGGCACTGGACGTCGCCTGCGGAACGGGGCGCCTGTTGCTGCCCTACCTCAGGGCGGGTCTGGACGTCGACGGGTGCGACGTCTCGGCGGACATGATCGAGCTCTGCCGCGAGCGAGCGGCTCGGGAAGGCCTCTCACCCACCCTTGACGTGCAGGCGATGCACGAGCTCGACCTTCAGCGGAGGTACCGCACGATCTTCGTCTGCGGCGGGTTCGGCCTGGGCAGCACCCGCGCGCAGGATCTCGAGGCGCTCCGGCGCTTCTTCGACCATCTGGAGCCGGGCGGGACGTTGGTCTTCGACAAGGAGATGCCCTACGCCGACCGTAAGCGCTGGCGGTTCTGGCTGAACGACGACCGATCCGAGCTGCCTGAGGATTGGCCCGCACCCGGCGAGCGAAGGCGGGCCGCCGACGGCTCCGAATACGAGCTGCGCGCTCGGTTGGTCGGGCTCGACCCGCTCGAGCAGCAGATGACGTTCCAGATGCACGCCGCGATGTGGCGGGACGGAGAGCTGGTCGCCGAGGAGGAATACCGGCTCACCGAGCGCATGTACTTCAAGGACGAGCTCGTCCTGATGCTCGAGCAGGCCGGCTTCGTCGACGTCACCGTCCGTGGGGGACACACCGAGGAAGAGGCTGCTCCTCACCACGACTTCCTGGTCTTCAGGGCCGGCAAGCCGGCCGCCACTCGCTGACGGTCTAGTCGACCTCTTCTTCGGCTGCCTCGCCGGCCTCGACGATGTCTCCCTCGGTGAACAGGATCCGTTGCAGCTCCTTGCGCCAGACGGGCGTTCGCCGCAGGAGGAACTCGAGGTCCATCCCAAAGTGCTTGAACTCCTCGAGCTGCGAGTTCTCCATGATCGCCCGCGCCTGCGGATCCTGCTCGAGGGCGAGACGCTGCGCGTACCAGCCGATGGCCTCGGCCTCCTCGATCAGGGACGCGCAGATCCGCGCGAAGGTGCGCGCTTCCTCGCTGAGCTCCGAGGGCGGCTCGTGGTACTGGTCGAACGGCACGACCCTCATTCTGTCCCAAAACGGGTCAGTCGACGAGCTTCCGCGTCATCGCGTGGATGGCGATGCGCCACGTGCCGTGGGACATGATCAGCACGGTGTCCGCGAGGCGCTGGGCCTCCTCGATGTAGTGCGTCGACATCAGGATCGTCGTGCCTTCGGCTCGCAGCGCGTCGATCAGCGCCCAGAGCTCCTGGCGAACCTGCGGGTCGAGGCCGACGGTCGGCTCGTCGAGCAGGACGAGGCGCGGACGGTGGACCAGCGCCCGCGCGATCAGCAGGCGCCGGCGCATCCCGCCCGAAAGCTTGTCCACGCGGGAATCGCGCCGGTCGACGAGGTTCGCCATCTTCAGGGCCCGTTCGATTGCAGCCCGCCGGTCGGCGCGGCCGATGCGGTACAGGTGCGTGAAGACGCGCAGGTTTTGCTCGACGGTGAGCGTCGTGTCGAGGTTGTCCAGCTGGGGCGCGACACCACACTCGGCCCGGGCCGCCTTCGACTCGCCCGGCAGGCGGAAACCCAGAACCTCGAGCTCGCCCTCGTCGGCGATCGCCTGGGCAGTCAGCAGCCGCATCGTCGTCGACTTGCCCGCGCCGTTCGGCCCGAGCAGGCCGACGCACGTGCCCTCCGGGACATCCAGGTCCAGCCCGTTCACCGCCGTGATCGGCCCGTAGCGCTTGACCACGTTGCGCAGTCGAATCGCGAGGTCGCCGGCCATGCCTTCCATCGTAGGCAGCGCCGCCCGGGCTCAGCCTCGACGCCGGCGCCAGGCGGCGAGCTCGTCGGCGCTGAGGATCGTGTCGAACGCCGCCTCGGCCGCTCCGAGTAGCGACCCGTCGCCTCCGGTGGCCTCCGGTTCGATCGGAGGCGGATCGTCGCGCCGGTAGCGCATCAGGGCCCTGCGGTAGGCATCGCCGAGTTCATCGCCTGCGGTTTCCAGCAAGTCCGGAGCGAGTCCCCCGTAGACCACGATCTGAGGATCGAGTGCATTCACGAGCCCTCCCGTACCGCGGCCAAGCGCCGTTGCGGCCTGGACCACGGCCTGCCGCTCGTCGCGGCCCCCGGCCCTGGCAGCAGCGATCACGCGGCTCGCGAACCCACGCGGATCGCCGCGCGTCGAAGCCCGGAGGCTGCGCGCCATCGCCCGGCCGTCCACCTCGACGTCCCAGCAGCCCAGCGCCCCGCACGGGCAGCGGCGCTTCGAATCGCCGAAGGGCAGATGCCCGAACTCGCCGCCGGCGCCGCTCGTTCCGGTGATCGGGCTGCCGCCGACGATCAGGACGCCGCCGACCCCAACCTCGACGGTGAGGTAGAGCGCGACGGAGGCCGAACGGGCCGCGCCGCGGCGCGCCTCCGCAAGGCCGGCGAGCGTGGCGTCGTTCCCGGCGAGCAGAGGCCTGTCCGCAAGCGCCCTCGGCACGAGGTCCGCCGCGTCGACCGCGGACCACCCCAGCGTCGCGGCCTGCACGATCTGCTGCCCGACGACAGTGGCGGGCACAGAGACGGAGACGACGCGGAGGCGCTCACCGAACGTGGCGTGGAGCTCCCGGATCGACGACCTGATCGCCGCCGACACAGCGTCCGGGTCGCGCCGCCTGTGCCGGCCGCTTCGGGTCTCGACCTCGTGGAGGCCGAGCTCGAGCGCCGCGACCCGCCAGCCCGCGTGGGTGAGCTCGACGGCCAGCGCCAGAGGCCCCTCGGGATGAGGGGCAAGCTGCGGCGACGGCCGTCCGCGCTGCCCGGTCAGCGCCGGCTCGACCTCGGTCAGAACTCGGTCGGCGCGAAGTCGGGCGACGATCTCCGTGGCGGAGCTACTGCTCAACCCCAGCCGGCGCGTCAGCTCGGCGCGAGAGATCCCGGAGCTCTCGTGCACGAGACGCAGGACGGCCAGCGCCCCCTGCTCACGTTGGACCCTCGCCTGATGTATATACTCGCTCAACGAGGATATTATGGCC
>JBBRYK010000032.1:0-27016 GCA_038237665.1 Gaiellales bacterium
CAGAGAATGGGCCTACGGACTCAGCTACCGCTCACACCACGACCGCAACCGAGCCCTGCCACACTGGCTCCAGCACTACAACCAACGCAGACCACACAGCTCGCTCGGCGGCCAACCACCACTCAGCCGCGTTCACAACGTGCGCGGGCAGGACAGTTAGCTAGCGGGGTTTCCTAGGGGTCGGGGTTTCCTAGGGGTCGGTTCGGCCGCCTTCGGCGGCATTGCTTTTCCCGGGGGGCTCACGCCCCCCGAGACCCCCAGTGTTTCCATGGACCGTAGAGATCGCGGAGCAAGCTCCGCTCGAATGGGGGGACTCCCGTCCCCCCATTGGCCCCCCTGGCTGGTATGGCTCCGCGGATGAAAACCTGCGGAGAGCCGCCGGACCGCCAACGCTCCGGAAACTGCTAAAGAACCCCGGTGCGGCAAATTCTCTGGGACGTCGATACGCAGGTCGACTTCATCCACGCGGACGGGAAGCTCGCCGTGCCCGGGGCGGAGACGGTCGTCCCGGCGATGGCGCGGCTCGTCGAGGCTGCCCGTCAGGCCGGCATCCCCCACGTCGCCTCCGCCGACGACCACGAGCTCACGGACGAGGAGATCTCCGACCAGCCCGACTTCTCGGTGACCTGGCCGGCCCACTGCCTGCGCGGCACGCGGGGCGCGCGCAAGATTCCGGAGACCGAACAGCTCGACCCGGTTCCACTCGGCCTCACGCTCGTTCCGGAGCGCTACCTGGTGGGCCGCGAGTTCCTGATCCTGAAGAAGCACTTCGACCCTTTCACGAATCCGAACGCGGAGGTGCTACTCGACCGGCTCGACCCGGACGAGGTGATCGTGTTCGGGGTCGCCACGGACGTCTGCGACGACGCGGCCATCCTGGCGCTGCTCGAGCACGGTCGCCGCGTGCGCTTCGTCTCCGACGCGGCGCGCGGCATCGACGACGCCCGGGTCGCAGCGTGCACCGCCGCCTGGCGCGACCGCGGGGTCGAATTCGTGACCGCCGACGCGGTCGGTTCGGCGCTCGCGCGCGCTTAAAGGTTTCAAGCGGTGCTGCCGATGGCTCCGGTGGGATGGTGCTTGCCGACCTCTGGAGCCAAATTTCGAACAATGCCCTGACGTGGCTGCCGCTCCTGTTCTTCGGCTTCATCATCTACCTCCTCTGGCGCACGCTGCAGCTGATGCCGCGCGTGAAGCCGACGGAGGTGCAGGCGGGCTCCAGCGCTTCGGTGACGTGGAAGGACGTGGCCGGCGCCGAAGAGGTGAAGGCCGAGCTGATGGAGGTCGTCGACTTCCTGCGCTATCCCAAGCGCTTCGAGCGCCTCGGCGCTCGAGTCCCGAAGGGGATCCTCCTCTACGGGCCGCCCGGTACCGGTAAGACGCTTCTGGCCAAGGCCGTTGCGCACGAGTCCGGCGCGAGCTTCTACTCCCAGAGCGCAGCCGCCTTCGTGGAGATGTTCGCCGGGCTCGGCTCGGCCCGGATCCGCAAGCTCTTCGAGACGGCTCGCAAGAACGCGCCCTCGATCGTCTTCATCGACGAGCTCGATGCCGTCGGAGCCGCCCGCACCGGCCACGGCTTCAACCGCGAGCAGGACCAGACGCTGAACCAGCTGCTCGTCGAGCTCGACGGCTTCGGCTCTGCCGATCAGGTCGTGGTCATGGCCGCCTCGAACCGGCTCCAGGACCTCGACCCAGCCCTCCTCCGCCCCGGACGCTTCGACCGCCAGATGCTCGTCTCGCCGCCGGACCTCGCGGGTCGTGAGGCGATCCTCGACGTGCACACCCGGGGCAAGCCGCTCGCACCGGACATCGACCTGCACCTGATCGCCCGCCACACGGCCGGGCTGACGGGCGCCGACCTCGCGAACATTGCCAATGAGGCTGCCATCTTCGCCGGCCGTCAGGAGCGGACGCGCATCATGCACGCCGATTTCGAGGCGGCGATGGAGCGCGTCGTCGCCGGGCTGCAGCAGCGCCGTGTCGTCAGCGAAAAGGAGAAGCGGATCCTGGCCTACCACGAGGGCGGCCATGCGCTCATGTCGCATCTGATGGGCGACACGATGCCGGTCCAGAAGGCAACGATCGTCTCGCGAGGCCAGGCCCTCGGCTACACGCTCAATCTTCCCGCCGAGGATCGCTACCTCCACACGAAGGAGGAGCTGGTCAACATGATGACCATCTATCTCGCCGGACGTGCCGCCGAGCAGGTCGTCTTCGGGCGGGTCACGAACGGCGCCGCGAACGACCTCGAGAAGGCGACGGAGCTCGCCCGCTCGATGGTCTTCGAGTTCGGCATGTCGGACAGCGCTGCCTCCCGGACGATGCGGGCCGACAACTACGCGCTGTCCGAGGAGACCAAGCGCCTCCGCGATGGAGAGCAGGCCCGTCTGACCGACGGCGCCTACGGCGAGGCGGTTCGGCTGCTGACCAAGCACCGCGGCGCCCTCGACCGGATCGCGCTGGCTCTCCTCGACAAGGAGACGCTCGTCCGGGACGAGCTGCTCGTCTTGCTGGAAGACGTCGAGGCCGAGTCGTGGGCGGGCGACGCTGTCGGTGCGGTCCGCATGGTGCAGGCCGTCAGCCGGTTCGTCGTCTAGGCCATTGACCAGTTGATTGATCGGTGACGTTTCGATCGATCGACTAGCATCGCGGGCGATGGCCGCCCGCGGCATCCACCATCTCGGCGTAGCCGTGTCGGACCTGGACGAGGCGGTCGAGACCTATGGACGCCTGTTCGGGGCGGAGGTCGAGCACCGCGCGACGGTGCAGGACCAGGGGGTCGAGGCGGCGTTGCTCCGCGTGGGCGAGGGCCGGGTCGAGCTACTTGCCGCGCTCGGCGAGGACACCCCGGTCGGCCGCTTCCTGGCCAAGCGTGGGCCCGGCATGCACCACGTCGCCTACGAGGTCGACGACGTGACGGCCGAGCTCGACCGCCTGGAAAGGCAGGGTGCGGAGCTGATCGACCTGCGGCCGCGACAGGGGCTGTTCGGCCTCGAGGTCGCCTTCCTGCACCCGGACGCCGTTCACGGCGTGCTCTCGGAGCTGGTTTCCGGTGGCTAGCCCCGACCACGTTCGCATCGAGGTCGCCTTCGACGGAGGGCAAACGATCTCGCTGATCGTCTCGGGCGTGGACGCCGATGCGCTCGAGGGCGCGCTTGACACCGGGGCCGAGGACGCTCTGACGGTCGAGTCCGAGGGGGGCCGGTACATCCTGAACCTTCGCCGCATCGTCTACGTCAAGCGTCACGCACGCGAGAGCCGCGTCGGCTTCGGAAACGACTAGCGCCTTCCCCGGTTAGCGTCGGCACGTCCTGGGCATGGTGCGACCATGGCCTACGGACTCACGGCGCAGGCTGGTCGGGCGGAGGCGGTCCGCCAACTCGTCGAGCGCGCACAGTCGGGAGACCGCGACGCTCTCGAGGAGCTCTACCTCCTCCACTTCGACCGCATCTACAGCTACCTGCACATCGCGGTGGGGAACCGGCACGACGCCGAGGACCTGACCACGCAGACGTTTCTGCGGATGCTCGAGTCGATTGCGAGGTATCGCCCCGGGAAGGCGCCGTTCTCGGCCTGGCTCTTTCGCATCGCGCACAACCTGGCGATGGACCACTTCAGGGCGACGAAGCGGCTCCAGCCGACCGAGGAGGTGCCCGAGGACGAGAACGTCGCAGAGTCGTCGGCCGAGGAGCAGGCCCTCGAGGAGATTGGACGTGGCTCGATGCTCCAGCTGATCGGCTCGCTCTCACCCGATCAGCAGCAGGTCCTGACGCTCAAGTTCGTCTTCAACTTCTCCAACGCCGAAGCGGCGACCGTTCTGGGCAAGACCGAGGGCGCGATCAAATCGCTCCAGCACCGGGCTCTGGCGCAGCTCGGCAAGCAGGTGGCACCCGCCGCCGCGGAGCTGTAGCAGCCCACTAGTCTCACGAGGGCTTTGGCTCTCGAGACAGGCATTGTGGGGCTGCCCGCCTCGGGCAAGACGACGCTCTTTCGGGCGCTGACGCGCGCGCCCGGGTCGGCGGACGTGGGCATGGCCGACATCCCGGACGAGCGGCTCGAGGCCGTCGCCAAGGCGGTGTCGGCGCGGAAGGTCACTCCCGCGACCGTTCGGGTCACCGACGTCCAGGGAACCGGGGCGCAGCTGCTCGGCAACATGCGGCAGGTGGACGCGCTCCTGGCCGTCCTCGACGGCTTTTCGGGGACGCGCGTTCCGGCAGACGACCTCGAGACCCTGCGGCTGGAGCTGATCGTCGCCGACAGCGATCACGTCGAGCGGCGGCTCGAACGGGTCCGAAAGCAGGCGAAGTCCGGCGAGACGGCGTTGAAGCAGGAGGTGGTCCAGCTGGAACACGTCCTCGCGCACCTCGAGAGCGGCGAACCCCTGTCGTCCTATCCGGCGGCTTTGCCGTTCGGGCTCGAGCCGCTGACGACCAAGCCTCTGATTCCGCTCGAGAACGGCCCCGCCGGCATCGACCTGAAGCTCGAGGCCGAGTTGGCCGAGCTGGACGAGTCCGAGGCGGCAGCGTTTCGGGAGGCGCCGTCGGCTCTGGCCGAGGTCGTCCGCTCGCTGACGGAGGCGCTCAACCTGATCTCGTTCTTCACCGCGAGCGACAAGGAGACCCGGGCCTGGACTCTGCGCGCGGGCCGGACGGCGCTCGAGGCGGCCGAGACCATTCACTCCGACATCGCCCGCGGCTTCATCCGCTGCGAGGTGATCCGATGGGACGACCTCGTCGCGGCCGGATCGCATTCGGAAGCCGCACGGCGCGGACTGCAGCGCCTCGAGGGCAGGGCCTACGTCGTCCAGGACGGCGATGTCCTGAACGTTCGCTTCAACGTTTAGGAGGGCCTGGTGGAACGGTGCTCAGACACTGTTTCGCCAGACCCTCCTCAACCCGCGGAGATCATCGCGACGCCGCCGAGCGCTGCGAGGGCGCCGAGTCGCTGCGTTCGTGCCAGACGCTCGCCGAGGAAGGCCCGGGCGAGCAGCACGACGACCAGCGGATAGAGCGACGCCAGCACCGAGACGACGCTGACGAGCCCTCTCGTCGTCGCGACGGCGAACAGCATCGTCGCCGTGGCGTCGAGGACTCCGATCGGCGCGAACTTCGTCAAGGACTCGGCCAACGGAGCCAGGGGTGGTCGGGTGGCGACCAGCGCGGCGGCAACCACCACGCAGCCCGTGAGTCGAAGCACCAGCGTCGCCCAGTAGGGGTCGGCAGCGCTGGCCGAATCGATCGCGACCAGGGTTCCGCCGAAGCAGGCACCGGCAACGAGGGCGAGCCCCGCTCCCGTTGCGACACGCGCCTTCGTCTCGGTTACGCTGCGCGGCTCTCGTGAGGCTAGGACGATGCCGATCAACGCGATCGCGATGCCGGCCAGCCTCACAGCGCCCGGCCGCTCGCCGCGCAGCAGCCCCACGACGAGCGGGATCAGCGGCGCGGTGGCGGTGATCGGCGCAACGACACCCATGCTGCCGATCGCGAGGCCCCGGTAGAGGGCGGCGATCCCGGCGACGCCGCCGAGGCCGGCGAGCGCCGCGTAGACCAGAGGAAGCGCGCCGGGCGGTGCGTCTCCGCGAACGGCGACCACGCCGCCGATCACGATTGCGCCGGCCGGGAACGCGACCGCGAGCACCGCCAGGAGCGGGAAGCCCCGCGACCGGAGGCCGCCGAGGAAGTCGGACACTCCCCAGAGCAGGCTGGCGCTCAGGCCGAGGAGGACCGTCACCGGCCGAGCTTAGGGGCCTACAGGCCGCGTGGCCGCAATCGCGTCGAGCTGGTTCGCGTGGTAGAGGACGGCGGCCTCGGCGGTTCGTGCGGCCCGCCCGTCATGGTGCACCGCGATCGCGTGCAGGAGCTGCGCTCGGGCGTCGGCGTCCAGGCCCGAGGTGCGGTCCTCGATCAGGCGAAGCCCCAGGTGGACGTGCCCCAGCAACCGCCCCTCCTCGGTCGGGCGGAAGAGTGGAGCCGGGCCGAGCTCGGCCGTTCGGCCGACGTCGTGCAGGAGCGCCGAGGCCAGAAGCAGGTCGGAGCGCAGCCGGGGGTGCAGTTGCGCGGTCTCGCGGCAGATGGTGGCGACGCCGACGGTGTGTTCGAGCAACCCGCCGGCATAGCTGTGGTGGCCGTCAACGGTCGCTGGCAGCGCCCGGAGCCGCGTACGCAGCTTGACGTCGCGCACGAACTTCGCCACGGTCGTCTTCAGTCCCGGGTGGGCGATTTCGCCGGCCAGAAACTCGAGGAATCCGTCCAGCTCGTCGAGGTCGCGGCAGATCGCCGGCGCCAGCGAGGTCAGGTCGTCGACCTCCGCCGGCTCGAGCGAGCGCACGTCGAGCTGCAGCTTGTCGCGGAAACGCTCCACGCGCCCGAGCACGCGAACGGCGTCTCCCTCGGCGAAGCGCGAATCGAGCAGCTCGACGTCGTTCCAGACCCGCGCCTCGATCCGGCCGCTGGCGTCGATCAGCTCCAGTGAGAGGTACACGGCCCCGGCGCGCGTGCGGAGCTTCTGCTTGCGGGCAACCGCGTAAACGCCTTCGACGACGCGATCCTCGGCCAGTTGCTCGATGGCTGCCACAGGCCAAGTTTAGGTCCGGAGGCGGATGCTAGGCTCGGCCGCAGTGGCCGATGTCAAGCCGTTCCGCGCGCTGCGCTACGACGGGCGGAAGGCAGGCCCTCTGGAGACGCTGGTTGCTCCGCCGTACGACGTGATCTCGCCTGCCGAGCGCGAGGAGTACCTGGCGCGAAGCCCGTACAACGTCGTCCATCTGACCCTGCCCGACTCCGAGGAGGAGGCCGCGCGGGAGTTCAAGGAATGGCAGCGCGAAGGGATCCTCGCCGCCGACGAGGGGCCGGCCGTGTGGGCCCTGTCACAGGACTACACCGGCCCAGACGGTGTCGCGCGAACCCGCAACGGCATCGTCGCGGCCCTCGGCCTGGAGCCCTACAAGCGCCGGATCGTACTCCCGCACGAGCGCACGCACCGCGGGCCGAAGGAGGGCCGTCTGCGGCTCCTCCGCGCCACGCGTGCTCAGCTCGAGCCGATCTTTATCCTGCATCAAGGCCCGCCCTTCGAGCTGCCCGGGCGCGCGCCGGACCTGACCGTCGACGGCACGCGGTTGTGGCGGCTCGAGGACGCCGCGCTGGACGACTTCGCCGACCGCCGGCTGCTGATCGCCGACGGTCACCATCGCTACGAGACGGCCCTCGCCTTCCACGAGGAGGACGGCTCGCCCGGGAGTGCGTACACGATGGCCGCTCTCGTCAGCACGCAGGAGGATGGCCTGACGATCTTCCCGACCCATCGCGTCGCCGGCCGCTTCTCGGGTGAGCTTCCGTACACGACCGACGACCCGCTGGAGCTCCTCCGCGATATCGAACAGCGCTCGCACGACCGCGCGGCAGTCGTGGTCGTGACACCTCGGGGGAGCGCCGTCGTCGAGGGCGACGGGATCGACACCGAGCTCGTCGAGCGGCTGGGGCCCGAAGACGTCTCGTATACGCCGCGGGTCGAGGACGCACTCGAGCCCGTGGAAAATGGCCAGGCGCAGGCGGCGTTTCTCCTGCGCCCGCCCTCGCTCGAGCAGGTGTGGTCCGTTGCGATGGAGGGCAGGACGATGCCGCAGAAGACAACGTACTTCTATCCCAAGCTCGTTTCCGGCCTCCTTTTCTTCAAGCTTTGAATCCCTGGCTCCAGCTGTGCCGCGACGCCGCGGCGGACGTGCGCGGCGTGCTCCTGCGCCTTCCGACCCGTGGCGAACGCGAGCCCGTTCTCGGTGCGGGTCTGGGCGGGGACGACACGACGGCCATCGATGCTGCCGCTGAGGAGGTCATCGTCGCGCGGCTCGAGGCGCTCCACGCTCGGGGCCACGACTTCACCCTCCTTTCCGAGGAGCTCGGTGAGCGCAGCTTCGGCGGCGGGACGACGCGCGTGGTCGTCGACCCGATCGACGGCTCCAACAACGCCAAACGGGGAATTCCGTTCTTCTCGTTCGCGCTGGCCGTGGCGGAGGGCGAGACGATGGGCGACGTCGTCTTCGGTTTCGTCCACGACTTCGGTACCGGTGAGGAGTGGACGGCCACGCGAGGCGCCGGCGCGCAGCTGAACGGCGTTCCGCTCGGCAGCCAGCTGCCGAAGGAACGCCTCGAGATGCTCTCGTTCGAGGCGACCGAGACCGAGACGATCGCCGAGAAGGCGACCGCAATGGTCGGCGTCGCCGACCGGTTGCGCGTGATGGGCTCGCTTGCGCTCTCGCTCTGTCACCTCGCCGGCGGCCGCGTGGACGGCGTCTGCTCGCTGAAGGGAGCCCGGGCTGTCGACATCGCCGCCGCGCAGCTCCTGGTTCGCGAGCGCGGCCTGGCGATCGACCTCCCCGAGGCGCCGCCGTTCGACGACGCGCCGCTCGACAACGTGAAGCGCTCCCGCGTCGTGGCCGCGGCAACGCCCGAGCTCTGCGCGAAGCTCTGGGCTGCCCTGTCCGCTTGAAGCAGGTTCGGATCGGCTGCTCGGGGTGGCGTGTGCTAGGGGTCTGGTCGGCCGCTGCGCGGCATCGAGCGCTGAAACTGGGTTTACTCGGACGGTGGGAAAGGTCGCTTGAACGAGGGACGCCAAACGGGGGACATTGTCCGCGTCCGACGCGACGATGACAGAGGAACAGGCAACCAAAAGGAGTGGGTGATGCGTGACGACTGGACGGCTCTGGAAGGTGGAAAGGTCGAAACCGTGGAGGCGGGTGACGAGCCGGTCGAATCCGAGGAGGGACGGCAGGTTCGCGAATGGCGGCTGGCGCAGTTCGCGGGGCTCGGCTTCGGGCTCGCCGACGCGCTGCTGCTCGGGTCCTCCAACGTCGACCTCGGCGAGACGAGGAAGTTGATCGGCCTCGGTTGCCCGGCCAGGACGGCCGCGGAGATCCTGCTCTAAGGGGCACGGGACCGGCACGCGTCTAAGATCGGCGCAGTGCTGACGCTGCTTGCTGCGCTGGCGGTCTCAGCCGCCCCGTTCAAGTTGACGCTGACCGCCCCGACGCACACCCCGAAGGCCGGCTCACGGTGGAGCTACTCGGTGCACATCGCCGATGCAGCGGGCAAGCCGATCCGTGGCTACATCACGGCCCAGGTGGTCGATCCGTTCGGGGGCGCCCATGCGGTCGAGTTCGGCTCGACCACGAAGCCGATCGTCAACGTTCGCTTCACCGGCACCTTTCGCGACTTCGTCGATTGGCCTTCGGAGTCGCGTGGTTTCAGGCTGAACTTCCGCGTGACGGTGGCGAGCGGAGGCAAGGCGATGCGCGTCAACTACTGGATCAAGCCGCGATGACCCGGGCGGGCGGCGGAGTCGAGGTCCGCCTCGACCACGTCGCCAAGTCGTTCGAGGACGGCCGCATCGTCGCGCTCGAGGACGTGTCACTGCGGGTCGAGGCCGGCGAGTTCGTCGCTCTGACCGGGCCTTCCGGCTGCGGCAAGAGCACGCTGCTGAACCTGATCGGCGCCCTCGACCGGCCGGATCGCGGCACGATCGAGGTGGGAGGCGAGCGTGTCGACACCTTGTCGAACGCCGCCGAGTACCGGGCAGCCACGGTGGGCTTCGTCTTCCAGTTCCACAACCTGATCGGGACGCTGACGGCGCTCGAGAACGCGCAGGTGCCGATGTTCGGCCGCGGGCCCGGCCGCGCTGAACGGGAAGCGCGGGCCGCGAGCCTCCTGCGTGAGGTGGGGCTCGCGGAGCGCATGCAGAGTTACCCGGGGACGCTCTCGGGAGGTGAGCGCCAGCGCGTCGCGCTTGCGCGGGCGCTTGCCAACGGGCCCAGGGTATTGCTCGCCGACGAGCCGACGGGCGCGCTCGACTCGGCCACGGGGGCACAGATCGTCGAGCTCCTGCAGCGCATCCGCAACGAGCACCGGATGACGGTGTTCCTGGTCACGAACGACGATTTCGTCGCCGAGGCGGCCGATCGAGTCCTGCGCATGCGGGACGGTGCGATCGACCCTTCTACTCGTGGCGAAGTGCTTCGATCGGCGTGAGTCGAGTGGCTCGCCACGCCGGATAGAGCGCGCCGAGCAGGCCGACGCCGAGCGCGAACGCGAGGCCCCAGGCGAAGACCGCCGGAGTGAAGTCGGGGGTCACGAGCGTCGAGAGCCCACCGTGCCTAGTGAAGAGCTTGGCGCCGGCGTAGCCGAGCACGAGGCCGACGGTGAGGCCCGCCGCCCCGATCCCGAGCGCCTCGCTGACGATCAGCCCGGCGATCCGCCGAGTCGGCCAGCCGACCGCGCGCAGGATGCCGATCTCCCGGACGCGCTCGAACACCGACATGGCCATCGTGTTGGTGACCGCGATCCCGCCCACGATCAAGGCGAGCAGTGAAAAGATCCACCCCGCCTGGAGGATCAGGCGGCTCGAGGTGTCGATCTTGACCGCCTGGCCCGGCTCGGTGACCGCGATCAGCCCGGTGAAGCGCCGCTCGAGCCGGTGAGCAACGGCGTTCGGCCTCGAGCCGTGGCGGACGACGACGGCGATCGTCGTGATGTCGCCCGGGCGGTCCGCGAGCGCCTGGACGACCGGCAGCGGGAGGACGGCACCGATGTCCTCGAAGCGGTCCCCGGTGTGGTAGAGCCCGGCCACGCGGAAGCGCCGTCGGCGAACGACCACCATGTCGCCCGGCCGCTTGCGGAGCCCTGAGCGGTCGCCGACGAGAATCTCGCCCTCGCCTCCGCGCGTGCCGGCGGTGATCACCAGCCGGCGCCAAGTGAACTCGCCGCGGTCGAAGCCGAAGATGAGGAACGAGTCTCTGTTCTCAACCTTCCCGACGCGCAGGAAGATTCGGGCGGTCGCCGTCACGTCGCGGTCCGCGGCGACGCGCTGGGCCAGCGACTCGGGCAGCAGCGACCTGGTCAGGTCGGCCGCGCCCTCCTGGAAGAGCCCGAAGTCCGAACGGCCGACGTGGATCAGGTCCTTCGCCGTGTGCCGCACGCCGTTCGCGATCGAGAGCAGCGCCACGATCAGGCCGACCCCGATCGCTACTCCCGCGGCCGTCAGCGTGGTTCGGAATGGCCGCCGGAGGAGATTCTTCAGCACCAGCCCCAGCCACGTCACAGCGTGATTCTCGCGCGTTGCTAGGCTCGATCGCATGGAGCCGACACGCGAAGCCGTTCTCGAGGCTCTCGGCCGCGTCATCGATCCGGAGCTGCATCAGCCAGTCACCGAGCTCGACATGGTCCGGGACATCCGGATCAACGGGCCGGACGTGGCCGTGACGATCGCGCTCACCGTTGTCGGCTGTCCACTCCGATCGAGCTTCGAGGAGCAGGTGGGACGCGAGGTCGGCGGCCTCGAGGGTGTGCGGTCGGTCCGGCTCGACTTCGACGTGATGAGCCCCGACGAGAAGGCGGCGCTGACGCAGAAGCTCCGCGGCGGCGTTTCGGAGCGCAGCAGCGGCATTTCCGTCGACGCCTCCACCCGTGTCCTGGCGGTGGCCAGCGGCAAGGGTGGGGTGGGCAAATCGACGCTCACCGTCAACCTGGCCGCGGCGCTCGGTCAAGCGGGCCAGCGCGTCGGCGTGCTCGACGCGGACATCTACGGCCACTCGATCCCGCACATGCTCGGCATCAAGCAGAAGCCGGTCGTCGTCGACAAGATGATCGTTCCGCCGGTCCGCGGTGGCCTGAAGCTGATGTCGATCGGCTTCTTCCTCGACGAGAACGCTCCCGTCATGTGGCGCGGGCCGATGCTCCATCGCGCCCTCGAACAGTTTCTCTCCGACGTCCATTGGGGTGAGCTCGACGTGCTGCTCGTGGACATGCCCCCGGGCACCGGCGACGTCTCCATCTCGCTCGGCCAGCTGCTGCCGCGGGCGGAGGCCGTGATCGTCACCACCCCGCAGCCGCTTGCCCAGGAGGTCGCGGTGCGCGCGGCGCTGATGGCTCAGAAGACGAACCTTCGCGTGATCGGCGTGGTCGAGAACATGAGCTCGGAGGTGTTCGGCTCGGGCGGCGGCGACCTCCTCGCCGCTCGCCTCGGCGTTCCACTGCTCGGCCGTATTCCGCTCGACACGCGGCTCCGCGAGTGCGGCGATGCGGGCGAGCCGCTCGTCTGGGCGGCGCCGAACTCCCCGACGGCGCGCACGATCATCGACCTCGCCGAAGTGGTCGCGGCAACCCGGCAGACCTTCAAGCCGTTGCCGCTGGTGTCCTGAACCCGGAGCAGGCCCTTCCGCATCTCAGCGCGCTCGGGTTCGACGAGGCCGCCGCGCAGACCCTCGCCGACCACTTCCTCGACGCCGAGCGCCGCGGGAAGCGCGGACACGGCCTGATCCGCGCCGAGCGGATCGCCGAGCACACCTTCGATCCTCGCGCCCGGCCCGAGCGGACGGTCGCGGAGGCCGCCTACGAGCGCTGGCACGGACGAGGGGCGATCGGCTACCTCGTGCTCTCGGCGATCTGTGCCGCCCAGCTCGCCGAGCCTCCCGAGCGCGCTCGGCTGGTCGTCGCGGCGCCGTGCTTCCCGACCGGCGTGCTGGGCTACTGGACGCGCCGGCTGGCCGAAGGAGGGCTCGTTGCCGTTCTGACGGCGACGTCGCCGCGGCGCCTCGGCCATCCCGGCGGCGGCCCGCCGCTGACCGGAACCAACCCGATCTCGGTCGGCATCCCGAGCTCGGAGGGCAAGCCTGTCGTCACCGACGTCTCGATGGGGGCAGTCACGTTCGGCGACGTCCTGGCCGGAGCCGCGACCGACGAGGAGCTCGTTCCGTTCGGTGGCAAGCAGGCGCACAAGGCGTTCGCCCTGGCCGTCGGCCTGCAGTTGCTCGTCGACTCGCTCGCCGGCGGCGAGCACTTCGGAATCGTGCTGCTGGTCGCGCGTCCGGAAGGGGATCCCGTGCCGGCGCTACGTGAACTCGCCGTAGGGCTCAGGCTGCCCGGCGACGGCTGATTCGAAGCGCGGGTCTCCGCGCAGGGCGGCGAAGTCCTCGTCCTTCTGGGCCCACTCGCGCATCTTCGGGTCGAGTTCGAAGCCGCGAGCGAGGTGCTGGAGCGCCGCGTCGAGCTCGCCCGAGCGCGCCTCGAAGCACGCCAGGTTGTAGAGGAGCGACGGGTGATCGGGGAGGCGCTCGAGCCCGTCTCGGACGACCGAGGCTGCGCCCGCGAAGTCCCCGGCGCCGTGCCGCTCGATCGCGGGCGCGACCCATTCCCACGCCGAAGGTGTGAAGACCTCTCCGCGGGTCCCGCCGAGCGCGAGGATGACGGTGCCGTCCGCGGCGGCTGTGGCCTTTCGCCTGGCCGCGGGGTCACGCACGAAGATGAACGTCCCCGGGGGCGCGTCGGTCTCCTCGCCGGCAATCGTGAACGTCGCGCGGCCGGAGACGACCACATAGAGCTCCTCCTGGGTGCCGGAGCCGCCCGAGCCGAGCTCGTCGTGCTCCTCGATCACGAGCTTGCCCGCGTCGCCGGCGAAGGCGTTGACGCCGAAGGCCTCGATTCCGAAGCAGCGGCGGATGGGCAGCCACGTCACGCCCTGGAAGCTCGGCACGCGGTCGAGCTGGTTCAGGTGAGCGACCTCGTACGGGTGCTCCGTCATCGGCCGACTAGCTCCTCGAAACGCGGGTCTCCCCGAAGCGGCGCGAGGTCCTCGTCGCCGGCTGCGAACTGGCGGACCCGCTCCGGCTCACCCTCGATCGCCCGCGTCAGAGCCGCGAGCGCCTCGTCGCTTCGGCCGGTGCGTGCCTCGAAGCAGGCGAGGTTGTACTGCCCCGCCCAGCTGTCCGGATCGCGGGCGATGCCCTCCTCGAGCACGCGGCGGGCTTCGGCCTCGTTTCCGCGGTCCAGCTGCGCGAAGGCAACAGCCCCCCATTCCCAGCCGGACGGCTTGAAGACCTCGCCCCGCTTGGCACCGGCTCCGAGCACCGCCGTGCCGGGCTCGAGTGCGGTCGCGACTCGCCGGGTACCGGGGCGGACGAAGACGAGCGTCCCGGCAGGTGCGTCGATCTCGTCGTCGTCCCCGAGCCTGAAGGCGGCGTGGCCGCGTAGGACGACGTAGAGCTCCTCCGGCCCGCCGCGCTCGTAGTGGTCTTCGACTACCAGGTCGCCCTCGCTCTCGGCGGTGAACACGTTCACTCCGAACGCCTCGATCCCGAAACGACGCCGGACCGGCCGCCAGGAGATCGCGCCGCCCGCGACGGGCACAGCGTCGAGCTCGTCGAGCGCGGCGACCTCGAAGGCGCTAGCCACGATCCCGCAGCTCCTCGAGAACCACCGGATCGATCGCCTCGATGCCGTCGACGCGCTCCTCCAGATTCTCGTTCCCGGCCCAGCGGCGGAGCCCCTCGGCGACGTCTCCGTCGTAGCCGAGCCGGGCGAGCCGGCCCGCCAGCTCGCTGCGCAGCTTCGGGTCGACCGGAATCCACTCGTTCCGCGGCGTCTTTCCGAAGATCGCCTGGTGCAGGTCGTACACCCGCCGGAGCTCGTCGATCGGCCACTCGTGATCGTCGACCCGCAGGTCGACGAGGCTGTCGGAAAGCTTCCCATAGCCGCCGTCCTTCTCGACGACGAGCAGCGCTGACGACTGTTGGCCGCGGCTGTCGCCGCCGGCCTGCTGCGCTGCGGTCAGGCAGTCGATCAGCCGCTCGGCGAGCGGGCGGCCGGCGGTGGCCAGGAACGTCGACTCGAGGGCCGCGACCGTCTTCTCGGAGACGAGGATGTTGCCCTGGACCGCGTAGCCCGGACCGGCGCGACCGCCCGCCCAGGCATGGCACTCCCGGCCGGTGAACGTCGCACTGCGGCCCTCGCCGTCGACGACGCCCAGCTGCCGCTGCTCGCGACCGTCGTCGGCCGCGGTCAGCCGGGCGACGACCTCGTCGGCCGCGAGGCCCTCGCGCAGGAGAGCCAGGCCGTCCGGGCCGTAGCGCGGGTTCGCGTACGACTGCGTGGCGATCGCGCCGACGTGCGGCTCGGCCCACGGAACGACGGAGCCGACCGCCAGGAACTTCGACTGCGTGGCGACGCCCCACTGCCCCGCCGTGACGTCGCAGGCGCAGATCGAGTAGGTGGCGACGACCTCAGCCATAGGTGAGCTCGGTCAGGTCGAGGTCGAGAAGATCGCCGGCGCCGCGCGGTACGACGACGCACGACACCTCGGGACGGGCCAGCGCGGCCTGCACCTGCTCGGGGGTCGAGGCGCGCACGACGACGGGCCGACCGCCGGCGTGCGCCTTCTCGAGCGCCTTTCGGTCGGCGACGTCCTCGACCACGAGCGCATGGTCGTCCAGCTCGATCTCCCCTTCCAGCGCGATCTCAGGGACCTTTCGTCCTGTTGCCCCGAACCAGCGCTCTCTCACCGGCGCCCCGTCAAAGCGTGTAGGTCTCCCCGGGCTGGAGCTCGACTACCTCCACCCCCTCGGCGAGGTCGCGGAGCTCGGCCGGGGTGCCGGTGAGCAGCGGGAACGTCCCGTAGTGGCAGGGGACGCAGCGGTCGACGCCGAGCAGCTCCAGCGCCACCGAGGCCTCCAGCGGATCCATCGTGAAGTGCCCCCCGATCGGCAGCACGGCCAGGTCCGGCTTGTAGATGCGCCCGATCAGGCTCATGTCGCCGAAGACGCAGGTGTCGCCGGCGAAGTAGATCGAGGTGTCGTCCTCCAGCCGGAGGACGATCCCGGCGGCTTCGCCCAGGTACGCGCCCTCGTCCGACGAGCTGGAGTGGAAGGCGTTCGTGAGCGTGAAATGGACGCCCGCCTTCTCGACGGTGCCCCCCTTGTTCGGCGCCTCGGACATGTCTTCGGGGAGACCCTGGCCGGTGAGCCAGGAACGCAGCTCCAGCAATGCGATCACAGGGCAGCCGAACTTCTTCGCCAGCTCGACCGTTTCCCCGACATGGTCGCCGTGGCCGTGCGTGAGCGCGATCGCGTCGACGCGCTCGGGCTCCTGCTCCGCCTCCGGGCACTTGGGGTTTCCGAGCCAGGGGTCGACGTAGATGCGCTTGCCGCCCGGGCTGTCGACGCGAAAGCTCGCATGCCCGAGCCAGGTGATCGTGGACGGTGTCATGGGCGAAATCTAAACGTTGGAGGACCGTCCGGCGCGGCCGCGAATGTTGGTCTCGTGGGCCTCCGGTTCACCGCACCAGCGCTCGCCGGCCTGGCGGCGCTCCTCGCGCTCGGGGGGGTTCCCGGCGTGGCCCACGTCGTTCTCCTCCCCGCGGTGCTGGCCGGCGGGATGATGATCCTCGATGCCGTGTCGGAGCGGGTGTCGAAGCGCGGCGGGAACGCCGAGGTCGTGCTCGCAGCGGGGGCGCTCGTCGCGATCCTCGTCGCAGCCGCCGCGCGCTCGCCGCTCCTTGCGCTCGGTGCCGTGGCGGCAGGAGCGTTGCGGCCGCTCTGTGCGGCACTCCGTGAGACCGCGCTCGAACCGATCCCGGACGAGATAGCCGGGTACTAGAGCGGCAGGGCGTCTGCGGCGTCGCGGGCGAGGTCGATCAGCGGCTGCACGGCGAAGAAGGAGCCGACCGTGACGACGAGGCAGGCCGCGACCGAGCCCTGCAGCAGCAACTCGCGCGGAGGCGACCCACCGCTCGGGGCCAGCTGAAGCTCGGCCGAAGGTCGCATGTACAGCGCCCGGATGACGCCGAGGTAGTAGTAGAGGCTGACCGCCGTGGCGGCGAGCCCGACGATCACGAGCCAGATCCAGCCGTGGCGGTAGGCCGCGGAGAAGACGTAGAACTTGCCGACGAAGCCGCCGGTCAGGGGGAAGCCCGCGAAGCCGAGCATGAACACCCACATCGCGGCGCCGAGCAGTGGCCGCTCCCAGCCGAAGCCGGCCAGGTTGTCGAGCGTGACCGGCTGGCCGAGCTCGCGCTCCCGCGCGGCGACGACGCCGAAGGCCCCCAGCGACATCGCCGAGTACGGGATCAGGTAGTAGAGGAGAGCCCGCCCGCCGAGCCCGTTGGCCGCCGCGATCGCGATCAGCATGAACCCTGCGTGCGAGATCGACGAGTACGCCAGCATGCGCTTGACGTTGCGCTGGACGAGCGCCGCAAGGTTTCCGATCGTCAGCGAGGCGCAGGCGATCGCGGCGATCGCGATCCGCCACAGGTGCGTCTCGGCGGGGAACGCAACCGTGAGGACGCGCAGCGTCAGGACGAGGGCGGCGGTCTTCGTCGCCGCCGACATGAATGCCGTCACCGGGGTCGGTGCGCCCTCGTAGACGTCCGGCGTCCACATGTGGAACGGAGCCGCCGAGGCCTTGAAGCCGAGCCCGACGAGGATCATCGCCAGGCCGGTGAGGAGGACGACGTCGTCGGTGAGGCCGCGCGCGGCGACGGCATTCGCGATCGCGCCGAAGCGCAGACCACCGGTGGCCGCGTAGACCAGCGCCGAGCCGAAGAGGAGGATGGCCGAGCCGAAGCCTCCGACGATCAGGTACTTGAGACCCGCCTCGAGCGAGCGGACGAGGTCGACGTCGATCGCGCAGAGGACGTAGAGGCAGAGCGAGAACCACTCCAGGGCGAGGAACAGCGTGATCAGGTTGTTGGCCGAGACGATGAAGGCCATGCCCGCCCCGGCTGCGGCGAGCAGCGCGTAGTACTCGGCGATGTGGTCGTCACTCATCCGCTCGGAGTAGGAGATCCCGACCGCGAGCAGCCCGGCACCGGCGATCACGATCTGCGCGAGCGCCCCCCACCGGTCGCGGGTGACCGCGTCGCCGATCTCCTCGACGGAGACGCTGCTGTAGCCGTAGACGAGTGCGGCGGCCACGAGCGCGCCGAGAAAGCCGCCTGCGCACAGGAAGGCGGCCACTGGCCGCTTCCACGCCTGCGGGACGAGGACGGCGGTGAGCAGGGCGAGCGCCGAGACCCCGAGCAGCGCGAGCTCCGGCGAGAGCTCGAACCAGTCGATCGAGGGCGTGTTCAGAGCCGCGGCGATCATCGGAGCGATAAGAGGCCGGGGATGCTCCGCGCGCCGGTGCCGAACGAGTGGTCGCTGATCGCGGCGGGCCAGATCGAGAGAGCAAGCAGGCAGGCAAGCAGGGGGACGACGATTCCGATCTCGGCCAGGCGCAGGTCGAGCACGCGTTCGTCGACGGCCGGCGCCGGATCGCGGTGCAGGACTCCCGAGATCAGCCGGAGCATGTACATGGCGGCCAGGAGGATGGCCGCCGCGCCGAGCACGGCCCACATCCATCCCTGTGCGAAGACGCCCAGGAGGATCAGGAACTCACCGGCGAACGCCGACGAGCCCGGCACCGCCAGGGCGATGATCCCCGTCGCCATCAGGATGGTTGCGAGCGCGGGCCGGCCCCGCGCCATTCCGCCGAGCCGGGCGAACTCGCCCGTCCCGGCGCGCCGCTCGACCGCTCCGGCGATCAGGAAGAGGGCCGCCGAGATGAGGCCGTGGTTGACCATCTGCAGTACGGCCCCGCTCAGCCCCGCCAGGTTGGTTGCGAAGAGGCCGAGCGTGATCAGGCCCATCTGGGCCATGCTCGAGTAGGCGATCACGCCGCGGACATCCGGAGCGCGGAACGCGAGCAGCGACCCGTAGAGCAGGCTGATCGTTGCGAGCACGAGGATCGTCGTGCGCAGCTCGCGGACCGGGATGTCGAACTGGACGATCGCGATGCGGAGGAAGCCGTACGCCGCGGTCTTCGACACGACGCCCGAGAGGACGGCGGACACCTCCGGCGGCGACTCGCGGTACGCGTCGGGCAGCCAGGCGTGGAACGGGAAGAGCGGCGCCTTGACCGCGAAGGCGGCGGCGAAGCCGAGGAAGATCCACGTGCTGTTGCTCCGCGTGGCGGCGCCCATGTCGAAGGTGCCGCTATGGAGCCCGAGCACGATCACCGAGGCCAGCATCAGCAGCGAGCCCACCATCGTGTAGATGACGAACTTGATCGTCGCCGCGAGCCGGTTTGCCCCGCCCCAGACGCCCATCAGCACGTAGAGCGGGATCAGCATCGCCTCCCAGAAGACGTAGAAGACCAAGAGGTCCTGCGCGACGAAGACGCCGACGATCGCCCCGGTCAGAAAGAGCATCAGGCCGAAGTACGCGCGGGGCCGCTCCCGGCCCGCCCAGAAGGCGTAGGCGATCGCAGCGGCCATAACGACGACGGCCATCCCGAGGAGCCAGACCGAGAACGGGAACAGGCCGACGTGGTACGAGACGCCGAGATCGGTGAACCAGCTTCCCTTGCGTTCGAACTGAAGCCCACCGTTTCGCTCGTTGAAGTCGAAGCGTTCGGCGATGACGATCCAGAAGCCGACCTCGACGAGGGCGACGAGCGTGGCGAACGCACCGAGCGTGAACCGTCGCATCGGCACGAGCCAGCACACGAGCGCCCCGACGATGGGCAGAAAGACGAGGACGGTGGCGAGCCAGCTGTTCATCGCACCGCCACGAAGACGATCGCCAGGGCGGCGAGGCTCGCCGCCACGGCGAGCGCGTAGACGCGCACGAGGCCTGTCTGCAGCCGGGACGACTCACGGCCGAGCCCGCGGAACACGCCCGCGACGCCCGCGATCGTGCCCCCGACGAGCGGTCCCTCGACGAGTGCGTAGAGCAGGCGCGCCGTGACAACCGCCGGCCGGTAGAAGAGGGCGTCGTACAGCTCGTCGAAGTAGAACTTGTGCTCGAGCAGCGCCCGCAGCCGCGGCCAGGTGGGGATCGCCTCGTGACGGCTGCCGTAGTAGCTCCAGGCAAGGCCCGCGCCCATGAGGCCCAGCGCGACCGCGAGCCCGCTCGAGGCGGCCTCCTGCCAGCCGGTCGCCTCGGCGAGGGGCTCGGCGACGGGCCGCAGCCAGTCCGTTACGGGCGTCCAGACGTTGGCGAACTGGATCCAGCCGCCGATCGTGGCCAGGATCGCGAGGATGCCCACCGGCACGAACAGGGACCAGCGGGCGACGCGATCGCCGTGGTGGTGCGGCGGGTGCTCGCGGACGTAGTCGGACTGCTCGCCGCCGAAGACGACGAAGATCAGCCGGAACGTGTAGAGGCCGGTGAGGAACGCACCGCCGAGGCCGGCGAACCAGAGGATGTCGCCGTACCAGCCGTGGTGGAGCGCGGCGGCCAGGATCGAGTCCTTCGAGAAGAACCCTGCGAAGGGCGGAACCCCGACGAGCGCGAGACCGCCGATCAGGAACGCAGCCCAGGTCCAGGGCATCAGCCTGCGCAGGCCCCCCATCTTGCGGATGTCCTGCTCGCCTGCCAGCGCGTGGATGACGATGCCGGCTGCCATGAAGAGCAGCGCCTTGAAGAAGGCGTGCGTCATCAGGTGGAACATCCCGTTCGCGTAGGCGCCGAGGCCCACGCCGAGGAACATGTAGCCGATCTGCGACATCGTCGAGTAGGCGATCACCCGCTTGATGTCGGTCTGGACGAGCGCGATCAGGCCGGCCAGCACGAGCGTCGCGGCGCCGAGGCCTGCGGCGAGATCCTGGACCTTCGGCGCAAGCTCGAAGATCGCGTGCGTGCGGACGATCAGGTAGACGCCCGCCGTCACCATCGTTGCGGCGTGGATCAAGGCGCTGACCGGGGTCGGTCCCTCCATCGCGTCCGGGAGCCAGGTGTGGAGCGGAAGCTGCGCCGACTTCGCTACCGCCCCGCCGAGCAGCCCGAGGGCGATCAGGTTGATCGCCCAGTGGTTCGAGGCCAGCTGCGGGGCGACGCCCGACGTGCTGCTCGAGAACGCCTCGAAGTCCAGGGTGCCGGTCTGCTGGATGAGCAGGAAGAGGGCGAGCGCCATCGTCGCATCGCCGAGCGCGTTCATGATGAACGCCTTCTTCGCGGCCGCGATCGCGCTCGCGCGCTGGTGCCAGAAGCCGATCAGCAGATACGAGGAGAGGCCGACGAGCCCCCAGCCGGCGAGCAGGATCAGCAGGTTGCCGCCCTGGACGAGCAGCAGCATCGAGAACACGAACAGCGCCATGTAGGCGAAGTAGCGGCGCTCCTCGTCGTCGCCGTCCATGTAGCCGACCGAGTACCAGACGATCAGCGACCCGACGCCGGCGACGACCAGCATCATGAAGACCGAGAGCGGGTCGACGAGGATCCGGAGGCCGAAGTGGAGGTCACCCGCCGTGAGCCAGGACCAGAGCGTCGAGGCCTGCGAGCGATCGGCCGGCTGCCGGTCCCAGAGCAGGAAGAACGTGACGACGGCCGCGGCGAAGGCCCCGGCACACGCGGTGGTGGCGAGGTAGCCGGCGCCGCGACGGGTGATGCGGTTGCCGGCGAGCGTGATCGCCAGCGCCGCAGCGAGTGGCAGGCCCAGGCAGATCCAGGAGGAAACGATCATCCGCGCAAGGTCGTCAGCTGGTCGACGTCGAGCGCCACCTCCCGTCGCGACATCGCCACGATCAGGCCGAGGCCGACGACGACCTCCGAGGCGGCGACGGCCATGACGGTCAGGGCGAAGATCTGCCCGTCACCGTGCCCGTAGTGGCGCGAGGCCGCGATCAGGGCGAGGTTGCAGCCGTTGAGCATGATCTCCAGCGAGAGCAGCACGATCAGCGGGCTGCGCCGGATCATCACGCCGAGCGCACCCATGGCGAAGAGGAACGCGGCCACGGACAGGTACCAGGCGGTGTCAGGACCTTTCAAGCGAGACCTCCTCGCGAGTGGTCCGGCGCGAGTGGTGGCCGAGGATGATTCCGCCGACCGCCGCGATCAGGAGGACGATCGACGTGATCTCGAAAGCGAGCAGGTGGTCGGTGAGGAACAGGCGGCCGATCGCCGCCGGGCTGCCGAACCCGTCCGTGATCTGCGCCGAGGTCGAGAAATGACCGGCCGCGTCGATCCCGATCACGGTCACGATCTCGCCGAGGAGCGCGCCTGCCGTGACGACCGCGCCGAGCGTCTGCCAGCTCGCCGAGCCCGCCCAGGGCGCGTCCGCGCGGCCGCCCAGGTAGGCGATGACGAAGAGGAACATGACCATCACCGCGCCGGCGTACACCAGCACCTGCGCGGCCGCGACGAACTCGGCCGAGAGGAGTAGGTACAGCACGGCCAGCGAGCCGAGGTTCCCGATCAGGGCCAGCGCCGAGTAGAAGGGGTTCGAGAAGCTGACCACCGCCGCGCCCGAGCCGAGGCACGCGATGACCGCCAGGCACCACACCGCCCACACGACGACGTTGCCTGCGCTGGCAGCAACCATCAGGAGTGGTCCTTGTAGTACGGGATCGGCGTGTCGAACAGGGACGGGTCGGCGACCGGTACGCGCTTGATCGGCTCTCCGAGCAGGATGTCCTTCGTGTAGATCAGGTCGTCTCGCGAGTACTCCGAGAGTTCGAACTCGTTCCCGAGCGTGATCGCGTCGAACGGGCAGGCGAGCTCGCAGTAGCCGCAGAAGATGCAGCGGCTCATGTTGATCTCGTAGATGCGCGCGTAGCGCTCGCCGGGGGAGACCCGGTTCCCGGGCGTGTTCTCCTCGGCGACGACGCGAATGCAGTCGGCGGGGCAGGCGGCGGCGCAGAGCGAGCAGCCGACGCACTTCTCGAGCCCGTTCTGGTGACGGTGGAGGCGGTGCCGCCCGCGGAAGCGCGGGTACACCGGCCGCTTGTACTCCGGGTACTGCTGCGTGATCGGCTTCTTGAAGAGCTGCCGGAAGGTGACCGCGAAGCCCTTCAGGCTCTCGATCGGCTGCGGGCTCACGTCGCTGCCACCACGAGCGCCGTGACGACCGCGTTGACCGTCGCCACGGGTAGCAGGACCTTCCAGCCGAAGCGCATCAGCTGGTCGTAGCGGAGCCGCGGCAGGGTCGCGCGGATCCAGATGAAGACCGAGACTCCGAGGAAGAGCTTGATGAAAAACCAGAGCGGCCCGAGCGGCGCCCACGGGCCCTCCCAGCCGCCGAAGAACAGCGTCACGGTCAGGGCCGAGATGACGATCATGTTCACGTACTCGGCCATCTGGAAGAGGCCCCAGCGCATGCCGGAATACTCCGTGTGATAGCCGCCCACGAGCTCGGTATCCGCCTCCGGCAGGTCAAACGGGGGCCGGTTCGTTTCGGCCACGCCGGCGATCATGAAGACGAGGAGCCCGACGAACTGGGGGGCGGCGAACCAGATCGTGTCGATCTGCTTGTTGACGATGTCGACGAGCGAGAGCGAATGGCCCATGAGGACTACGCCGAGCACCGCCAGGGCGAGCGAGACCTCGTAGGAGACCATCTGCGCGCAGGTTCGCATCGCGCCCAGGAGCGAGTACTTCGACTCGGACGCCCAGCCGCCGACGATGAACCCGTAGATCCCGAGCGAGCCGAGCGCGAAGATCAGGATCAGCGAGATCGGCACGTCGGCGACGACGCCGTTGACGTGCCAGTGCCAGATCTTCCAGCCCGGGCCGAACGGGATCACGCTGAACGCGGAGAGGGCGGTGAAGGCCGAGAAGGCCGGCGCGGCGATGTAGAGGACGTCGATCGCGGCCAGCGGCGCGAACGCCTCCTTGCGGACCATCTTGATCAGGTCGGCGAACGGCTGGAGCAGTCCGAAGGGCCCAGCGCGGTTCGGCCCGTAGCGTAGCTGCATGCGACCCAGGAGCTTCCGCTCGAGCAGGGTCGTGAAGGCCATGGCCAGCAGCAGCAGGTTGATGATCAGCAGCGCCTTGATGGCGCCGATCCACCACGGCTCGGTCATGCCTTCTGCACCTCGACTGCGCCTCCCAGACGACCCGCGTGTTCGTCGGCCACGCGAACGGCGCCGGCGATGAGTCGCGGATTGACCCGGGCGCGAAGTTCCAGCGAGGTTCCGTTCGACGAGATGCGGATCACCGATCCGGTGGTGATGCCGCGCACCTGGGCGTCCTGGGGCGAGACCTCGACCTCGGCAGGCGGGCGCTGGAACTGGAGCTCGTGCACCCGCTCCACGGCCGGGCCCGAGAAGAGCGGGCGGTAGCGGATGAGCTGGAGCGGACCACCTCCCTTCGTCTGCCGCGCAGGTGCCCGCGAGGGTGTCTCCGGCAGCCGCGCAGGCCGCTCGAGGAACGACGCCTGCTCTCCCACCTGCGAGAGCGGGAACCCGTAGAGCTCTTCGAACACATGCGCGGGATAGGGCGAGAGCTCGACGCCGAAGCGGGCCGCGAGCTGGGCGATCCAGGCGAGCTCGTCGGGAGCGGGCGGGATCACCGCCCGGCGGAGGCGCTGGAGGCGGCCCTCGAGGTTGAGGAAAGTACCCTCGCGCTCCAGGTAGCTCGTCGCCGGCAGGACGACGTGCGCCCAGCCGGTCCCGGCGATCCGCCGGTACATCGAGATCGCGATCACGGCCTCCGCTCGATCCGCGATCGACCGGACGGTGGTTGTCTCCGCTGCTTCGTCTCCCACGACGATCAGACAGCCGGGGGCCTCGAGCCCTGTCGGGGGGCCTTCGCCGGCGGCCGCCCAGGCCTCGGCGACGCCGCGGCCGTTCGGAGTCGCGGGGAGGTAGAAGGCGCCCGAGCCCGGTTTCGAGTCGAGGCCCAGCGCCCTGGCGAGCTCGGCCAGGTCCGCACCGCCGCGGCCTCCCGGTCCGGACCAGATCAGCACGACGCGTTCCGCCGCACGGAGTCCCCTGTCCTCCGCCAGCCGGCGGAGGGCCTCGCCCGCCGAGCCGGGCGGCACCTGGTCGGTGCCGTCGGGACCGACCGTGACCACCCGCGCGCCTCGACGGCGCGCTGCCCGGAGCCAGAGGTCGACGATCGGCGCGCGCTCGGCCACCGGCTCGTCTCCCACCACGGCGATCACGTTCGCGTCCTCGATCATTGCGAGCGGGATCCGGAAAGCGTCGAGCTCCGCGCTCGCCTCCTCGGGCAGGACGACGGCGTTCGAGCCGAGCCCGCGGCGGACGAGCCGGGAGAGGCCGTAGGCCTGCTCGACGGTCTCCGAGCCCGAGAGGGCGAGGAGCACGCGCCCCTGAGCGCCTCGCAGGAGCCGCTCGGCCTCATCGAGGGCGCTGTCCCAGGACGTCTCCTCGAGCCGGCGCCGTCCGGCGCGGACCATCGGGTCGGTCACGCGGTCGCCGGCATAGAGGTGCGAGAAGGCGAAGCGGCCCTTGTCGCACAGCCAGCCCTGGTCGACGTCGGGGTGGTTCCGCGAGAGGATGCGCTTCACCTTTCCCTCGCGGGTCGTCGCGCTGATGTTGCAGCCGACCGGGCAGAGGCCACAGACCGAGGGCACGTTCTGGATCTCCCAGGGCCGCGCTTCGAAGCGGTACTGCGTCGACGTGAGCGCGCCGACCGGGCAGAGCTCGATCACGTTGCCGGTGAACGGGGCGCGGTAGGGCTCGTCTTCGAAGGTGGCGATGACCGAGTGCGATCCTCGGTTGCGGGCGATCAACTGCCCGTCCTCGGAGACGAGCTCGGAGAACCGTGTGCAGCGGTAGCAGAGGATGCAGCGCTCGCGGTCGAGGGCGATCGCCGGGCTGATCGGGATCGGCTTCTCGAAGGTCCGTTTCGGGAAGGTCATGCGCGTGTTGCCCGGGCCCCAGCGGAACGTCAGGTCCTGGAGCGGGCACTCGCCGCCCTTGTCGCAGACCGGGCAGTCGAGCGGATGGTTGACGAGGATGAACTCGAGCACCGCCTCCTGCCCTTCGGCGGCCTTCGCGGAGGTCTGGGCCGTCCTGACGACCATCCCGTCCTGGGCGGTCATCGTGCAGGCGGCCTGGAGCTTCGGCATCCCCTCGATCTCGCAGAGGCACATCCGGCAGGCTCCGATGGGCTCCCCGAGCCGCGGCTCGTAGCAGAAGACGGGGATCTCGATCCCGGCGGCGAGCGCTGTCTCGACCAGGCCAAGGCCCTTGGCGACCTGCACTTGTCGGCCGTCGACCGTAACGGAAACGAATTCGCTCATTGCCTGGGCCACCTAGGGGTCGGCACGGCCGCTGCGCGGCATTGAGCGCTTCGCTTTTCCCCGGAAACTGGGTGTACACCAACCGCTCAAGCCGGCACCTGGGCTACCGGGTGATGGCTGTGTTGGTCCACCGGAGCAAAAAGCCCTTCGAGCGTCGACTCGCCCTCCAGCGGGCATCCGCCGTGGTCGACATGGGCCTGGAACTCGTCGCGGAACTTGTCGACGTAGCTCGCGATCGGCATCGCTGCTGCGTCGCCCAGCGGGCAGAGGCACTTGCCGAGGATCCGGTCGCAGACCGACAGCAGGAGGTCGAGCTCCGACTGCTCCGCCTCGCCGGCCTCGATCCTCTCGAGGAGCTGAACCATCCAGCGCGTCCCCTCCCGGCAGGGCGTGCACTTGCCGCAGGACTCGTGCATGTAGAACTGCGCGACCCGGAGCCCCAGCTGGACCATGCAGCAGCGGTCGTCGATCGCGATCACGACGCCGGAGCCGAGGAACGTGCCGACCTTGGCCATGTCGTCGTAGGTGAGCCGCGCGTCGATCTGGTCGGCGGTCAGGATCGGGAAGGAGGAGCCGCCGGGGATGACCGCCTTCAGCGGCCGGCCGTCCTTCATCCCGCCGCCGAAGTCGTAGATCAGCTCGCGGATCGTGATCCCCATCGGCAGCTCGTAGTTGCCGCCGCGCTCGACGTTCCCGGAGAGGCAGAAGACCCGTGTGCCGGTCGAGTCGGGGGTGCCGATCTTCGCGTACTCGGCGCCGCCGATCTCCAGCACCTTCGGGACGGTCGCGATCGTCTCGACGTTGTTGATCAGCGTCGGCGAGGCGTACAGGCCCTGGATCGCCGGGAATGGCGGCTTCGAGCGCGGCTGGCCGCGCTTGCCCTCGAGCGACTCGAGCAGCGCCGTCTCCTCGCCGCAGATGTAGGCGCCGGCGCCGCGGTGGAGGACGATCGTCACGCCCCCGAGCAGCTTCGCCTTGCGCGTCTCGGCGAGTGCGGCGCGAATGACCTCGAACTCGGTCAGATACTCGCCCCGGATGTAGATGAAGACGTTCTGCGAGCCGATCGCGTGTGCGGTGATCAGGCAGCCCTCGATCAGCCGGTGCGGGACGCGAAGCATGATCTCGCGGTCCTTGAAGGTGCCGGGCTCGGACTCGTCCGCGTTGCACAACAGGTACACAGGCTTGTTCCCGCGCTTTTCCGCGGAGGGGACAAAGCTCCACTTCATTCCGGTGGGGAA
>JBBRYK010000033.1:0-26614 GCA_038237665.1 Gaiellales bacterium
CAGTCATCCTTGCCTCTTCGGCCATCGTGGTGCTCCTCTCATCGATTCGTGGATGAACCGACGAGTCTGGGACCCGCGGTGGCCGAACTACCCTCGCTCGGCCGCCATGGGCGCAGTTACACCACTTCTACCGACATGACCTTCGCCAGAACGTCCAGCGGTACCCATGCGGCGCACCTAGGTACGTGACGACGATCTGGACGGGCTTGTCCGTCTCGTTGCGGGCCAAGTGGACGTGGCCCTTCTGTTCGATGAACCCCTGCCCGGCGGAGTAGTGCTGTGGCGAGCAGCTCGCAACGGAGCTGTCATAGAGGGTGAGCGTCCCGGAAAGCACGGCGACCGCGACTGCACCGCGGTGGTAGTGCCAGCCGAGGTTGCCGTGCGGTACCACCTTCGCCTTCACGAAGACGAGGTCGCTCGGCTTCGTAACCCGGATCGTGTACGGCTTCGCGACGCTCGCCCCGCCCAGGATGGTCGGCACGATCGGCGAGGGGGCTACGCCGGCCGCTAGCGATGCGCCCGCGGCCACAAGCGCGCTGGACGAAAGAGCAATGATCAGTCTCATCTTCAACGACGTTCTCCTTTCCGTTATCCGGTGGCGGCTCAGGAGGAGCGACGCCATGGGTGTGGTGTGAAGGTGATGACGCGCGATCCGCACCCATCGCTGCCGATCAGCCGGAAGCGGAGCGAACCGTTGTGGTACGTCCACCGATATGTGGCGCCGACGGTGCAGGTTCCCTCTGCCGTCGTCTTGGCGAAGATCATCCGGTCGCCGCGAAACGAAACTGGCCCACCTTCGAATGAGGGGGTGTTCGCGACGCCGTCGAGGGGGTTCCAGACCTTCAGGTGGTGGCCCGGGCCGATGCGGAGGTGCCAGGTCCCGTTCGTCTGCTCGTCCTTCTCCGTGAAGTGGGCTGTGTACAGTGCGACGAGTCGTGCGGGCGCGGGTTGTCCCGCAGGAGGCGTGGCGAGCGGGCCGACTGCGCGTGCTGTCGAGGCAACGCTCGTCGACGCCGCGGCGGCGATGAGCGCGAGCGCCAGCACCGTAAGGCCCGCCGAGCGCCCGAGGCTGCTCGTAGATGGTCTCAAGAGGATCTCCTTTCGGTTCGTCGGCCGAGCGGAGCGGGCGGGCAGGGATCGATGCGCTTCACACGTGCGGTATCGCGGAGGAGCCTCGGCACAAGGGTCCACGCATCGTTCTCGTCCGTGACCTTCGCGATGATCCACGTCGTGTGCGTCCCGTCTCCGCAGCCGCAATACGTGCGGCGAGAGTCGTTTCCGACGCCGCCTGTAGCGAGCTGGGCTGCCAAACATTCCTCTGGCGAGTGAGGCACCTCGATCAGGTACTCGCTCAGTTCTGCCTGCGTCGGCGGTGCGTCTGACACTCCCGTCCTCTCGACTCGTTCAGTCCCGCGTTTGCGGGATCTCGGAGAAGCTAGGACGGCGGCATCTGGGCCGAAACTCCCGAATCAGTGCTGTTTGAACTCTGGTGCGGTCGGAGTTTCCGCGCGAGTTCAGTCCGGGAGCGGATCCCGAGCTCGCGGTAGACCCGCTTCAGGTATGCCTGGACGGTATTCACGCTCAGGTAGGCAGAAGCCGCAATCTCGCGGTTGGTGAGACCATCGGCCGCGAGCTCGGCGACTCGCCGCTCGGTCGGCGTCAGCCCCGAAACGCGAGGCTGTCGTCCGCCGATGCGCGACAATTCCTCGCCAACGCGGTCGTGCCAGAGCGTCGCGCCGAGCCGAGCCGCTCGAAGAGCGCTCCTGCTCCTGTCAGTGACTCACGTGATGCACGCCGCTGTTTGAGCCGGCGCTGCGCGCGGCCCAGGGCGAAGAGGTTCCGCGCGTGCTCGAACGGCTCTTGCCCGCGCTCGGAGAGACGAACGGCGCGAACGAGGTCGTCAAGCGCCGTCTCGGTCTCGCCCGCCGTCAACGAGATGAGCCCTCGGCAGCGCACGAATGCCTGTGCGGTCCACGCTCGGTCGAGCAGTACGTGGCGGCGTGCGCCGAGCTTGGCGAGCGTTGCCCGCGCCGCCTCGAGCTGTCCGAGCGCAAGGAGCGCTTCGGCATCGTCGGCCAAGAAGCGAAACCAGCCGCTCTCTTGCACGGGCCCGAGGGGGACGTGCTCATTCAGAGGAGCGAGGACAGCGTGCGCGGATTCGGGATCGCCTAGCGATAGCTCGAGCAGCCCCACAGCCGGATCGGTGTTCGCAAGGAGCGGATCTAAATCCGTGCGTGCGATCAGCTCGTCGGCCTCGCGCGCCCGCGCGCGGACCTCGGCGGCGTTCCCGCGCAGGGCATCGACAAGCGTCACCACCATCAGCATGAAGAGCCGCTGGGCGAGCTGGCCGGTGCCCAGCGTCGACAGGTAGCCCTCCCGCGCATGCTCCGCGGCCTCTTCCCACCGACCGGCCCGGATTTCGGCGAGACTGAGCGTCGAGAGCACGATCGCCAGCGACCCTTCGGAACCGCGCTCGCGTAACCGCTCGTGGAGGTCGGCGAGCACCGCGCGCGCGTGCTCGGTCTCGCCCTTGCCCATTAGGAGCTGCGCGTAGATGCGGAGTGGATGCGAGCGTCCGATCGGAAGGTCGCCCCCGCTTTCGCTGAGCGAGAGCGCGCGCTGGATGTGGGCCCAGCCGCCGGGGCCTTTGCGCGCCTCGAAGAGGGCGGCGCTCGCGAGCGCCCCGACGAGCGCGGGCACGTCTTCCTGGCGTTCCGCAAGCCTCACTGCAGCCCGCGCGTGCTTCGCCGCGTTCGGCGTGCTGCCGCGGAACTCCCACGTCCACGCCAGCACCTCGTCGATTCCGGCCGGCGTGTCGCCCGCGCCCCCTGCGGCTGTTCGCGCCTGCTCGAGTGCAGCCGTCGCACCCGCGATGTCGCCGCCCAGCAGCCGCGTCACGCCGAGCCGGGTGCCTGCTTGCACGCGCAAAACGAGGGTCGGGCTCTCGTTCACAACGCGCTCGAAGAGCTCGCGTGCGCGGTCGGTGTCGCCCGACTCGAGGTGCCGTTCGGCCGCCTCTAAGCGTCTGACGGCGAGCCTCTCCTCGTCGCCGGCCGGGGTGAGGAGGGCGGCGCGCTCGAGGAGCTCTGCGGCAGCCTCCGGCGAGCCGCGGAACCTCGCCCGGCGAGCTGCCTCGTCGAGGGCAGCCGCCACCTCGGGATCAGGCCCGGTCGCGGCGAGCGCAAGGTGCCTCGCGCGCTCCTCAAGGTCCTCAGTCGCGGCGGCCAGGCGGGCGTGGACGCCTCTGCGTTTTCCCGCGGACGCCTCCGAGTAGACGACCGAGCCGAGCAACGGATGCGTGAACCGCACCCGTTCACCCTCGATCTCGATGATCCCGGCGGCCAGCGCCTCCTCGAGCGCGTCGCTCGCTTCGGCCTTTGCTTCGAGGCGGCGGCCGAAGGCCGTGCATGCTGCTGCCCGCTACAGCGGCAGAACGCCGGCGAGCCCCGATGCCCCGACCCTGCCGTCAACCATTTTCCGCGGGTGTCGGACCATCTCTGCAACTTGCTCGGCGACCACCCGGAAGAGCGCCGGTCCCTCGCTTAGTGACGCAGCTCGTAGACCCCGCGTTGGACGCGGTTGAAGCGGCCGTCACCGCCGAGTGTTAGGCGGAGAGGATGCCCTTGACCGAAGACCAGCGCAGTGGCCTGTCGAGCAGCCCGTTTGCCTCGCTGTAGATCTCCGCAGCTCTCATCGGCCGCCCCGCGGTCCGGAGCACTGACGTGATCGTCTCAGGCACGGGAGCCGGCTTGAAGGCGCCGGACGAGGGCGCCGCGGGCTCTCGAAGGCCTTCTCGAGGAGGCGTCGCTGAGCTCGTTTAGCATGATTAGCAGCCTTTTATCAGTTGCAAAGGGGTTCGGTACACCGAGTCCCGCGTGTCCACGCTCGCGGAGCTCAAGACGCGACTGGAGGAGATGCGATGACGGCCATGACTGCGCAGACGACACAGGTGTACTCCGTCTTCATCAAGGCGGCGCCCGAGCGGGTGTGGGACGCGATCACGAAGCCAAGAGTTCACCGAGAAGTACTTTCACGGCGTCGCGATCGAGACGACGCCGGTAGAGCGTCGTTCGTACCAAGGGGGCGAGCTGAAGATCGTGCAGGAGGTCCTCGAGTACGAGCCCCCGCGGAGGCTCGTGCACAGCTGGATCTCGTACTACGACGCGGAGATGGCGGCGGAGGAGCCGAGCCGCGTCACCTGGGAGCTCGAGCCGCAGGAGGACGGGACGACGCTGCTCGCGGTCGTCCACGACAAGCTCGAGGGCGCGCCGAAGACGGCCGAGGGCGTCGCCGGCACCGGCTGGATGTACGTGCTCAGCGGCCTGAAGACGCTGCTCGAGACCGGCCGGCCGCTCGCCGAGACGGGAGGGGAGGGAGCATGAACGGCATCCCCACCTTCTACGGATAGGTGAGCGAGACCGCGTCGCCGCCGCTGCCGTCCGCGGCGAGTGCGGGAGCTGGCTCTGCCTGAACCGGGTCCGCATCTTCGGCATCGGTGTGATACAAGCGGCCCGGTTCAGATCGTGAGCCCAAAGGGGGGGTTGATGTGAAGAGAGCGACAGCAGTGGCAACCGCAACCATCTCGGCGGTGATGGTTGCCGTGGTGGTTTTGTCTGCGGCGGCGTCCAATGGCGTGGTGCCGCCGCAGGGGCTCCAGTCGGATGGCAGCTTCGCCGCAAGCTACGCCGTCGGGGGCGTGAGGAATGTCTCGGCGACGACGCAGAAGACGAGTTGTTACAGGCCGGAGGTCGCGTACTTCGGGGTGCTGCCGGCGACGGCAGGGTACCCCGGCGGCGGGAGTACGACATGCCCGCCGGCGGTGCCGACAACTCTGGAGGATTTGGGGCCTTATGACGACACGCAGGATGCTGCTGGTGCGAGCAATCCGGTCATGCTCGTGAAGGATCATTCCGAATCCGATATCCGCGTCGACCCGAAGGATTCTCGGCACCTGATCGGCCAGAGCAAGTGGATCGTGAATGCCGAGGGGTATAACCATCTGCTTGGGTTCTACGAGTCGTGGGACGGCGGCGTCACCTGGCCGGCCCAGGGTCATGTGCCGGGATACGAGGGCTGGACTGATAACACCGATCCGGTCGGTGCCTTCGATCCTTGGAGCAACTTCTACTCGCTCGTCCTCGCCTACAACTTCTTCTACGACAAGAACGGCGGCCACGTCTACAACAACGGCACAAACCAGACGAACCCGACCGTGCCTCCGGAGGCGGTAGCCGTCTCGGTCAGACCACATGGGGCGACGGATCCGAAAACGTGGATCACGAAGCACAACGACAAGCCCGATTACGTGATGACGGCGAAGAACGCCAACACATCCGATCCCGACAAGCAGTGGATCGTGATCGACACCAACGAAGCGAGCCCCTGTTATCGAACCGTGTACGCGATGTACACGGTGTTCGTCTTCAACCCGTCGTACGTCTTCCTCTCGACGGCGCGGGCGAACGCAAACGGCACGCACAGCGACTGGTCGGCCCCGCAGACCCTGCCGACACGTGCTGGTAAGCCGTGGGATTCTTACCTGCTCCCTCATGTCGCGCCCGACGGGACTGTCTACACAACCGTCACCAACGGCCCACCGAAGCAGGGGTTCTCAACCTCTGACATCGATCTGATCTACTCCAGCGACTGCGGCAAGACGTGGCAGGGGCCGCTCCCGGTCGTCAAGGGCATCTCCGTGCCGACCTACCAGAACACCACCTTCCGCGAGGGCATCGTGAACACGTTCGCGGTCGGGAGCCACGAAGTCGGGCAGAAGACATATCCGCTCTATGTGGCCTATGAGGACGGGTCGAGTGGCGTGTCGAACATCTGGCTGACGGCTTCCTACGACCGCGGCTTGACCTGGACGCAGCGGCAACTTGTCAACGACAACGTGGCGCCGGTGGACGAGTTGCAACCGAACCTGACGGTCGATTCGGCCAGCGGCAAGGTGGCGGTCGGGTTCTACGACCGGCGGTTGAACTGTCCCCCGTCGTGGGGTGACGATCCGGCTGCCGCAGGGCTCCAGTGGGACCCGAACCAGCCGTACAACGCGTCCAACTACTGCGTCAACACGGCGATCCAGTTCTACGATCAGCGGCTGACGCCGATCGGCCACAACATCCGCGTATCTGCGCACACCTGGGATCCGCAGCTGAACGCCCCCCACCCGGGCTGCATCAGCTGCCGCAGCACCTTCATCGGCGACTACTTTGGCATCGACTCCAACGGCGACGCGATCTACACGACGTCAGTGTCAACCTACGATTACTCCGGCGAGAACCCCTCGAACTACCAGCAGCAGATCGTCGCCCGCGTAGCGATTCCTAGCTAGGCCTCTCGCGCTCCGGGGCCGACCCGCTGGTCGGCCCCGGAGCATCCGTCGCTCGATCCAGAACCGCCTCGCCGCGCAGTCACGGCCGATGCGGTTCGCCTCCTCCCTCTGTGGTTCGGCGCCGCTCTCGACGCCGAGGGTGAGACGAGTGTGCGCCTCGGAAGCCCGGGCGTCATCGGCGAACGCCCTAGGCTCGAACGAGGTCGTGCTCGAAGGCCCAGAGCGTCGCCGCGGCGCGGCTGCGGACGCCGGCCTTCTGGTAGACGTGCTGGACGTGGTGCCCGACGGTCTTGGCCGAGATGCCGAGATCCTCGGCGATCGCCTGGTTGGACTCGCCGCGCACGAGCACGAGGAGGACTTCGAGCTCGCGCTCGGTCAGCCCGGCCGGCAGTTCGCGGGGTCGCTCCCGCACGCGGTGGCCGGCGGCATTGAGCACGGCATCGACAGCGTTCGGGTCGAGTCGCCCTTCGCTGGCCTCTCGCTGGAGGTCTGCCTCTGCAGCCGGCGCCTCGAGAGCCGCCCGGTACGGCCGCGCCTCGCGCATGGCCCCGTAGCAGTCGGCGGCGGCGAGGATCCGGGCCGCCTGATCGAGTGCCGGCCCGCGCGTGCCCCGGTGGTAGCCGGAGCCATCGAGGCGTTCGTGATGTGAGCCGGCCAGGATCCCGATCGGAGCGAGTACCGTCGACTGGGCGAAGGCGCGCTCCGTGAAGTGAGGATGGAGTCGAACTCGCTCCCATTCCCCGAACCCGAGCGGCCCGGGCTTTTCCCAGATCGCGTTCGACACGCCCACGCGCCCGAGGTCGTGCGCGAGCGCGGCGCGGCGCACGAGCGTCACGGAAGCTGCCGGCAGGCCCACCCGCCACGCGGCGGCCTCGGCGAGCTCGGCCACACCCGTCGAGTGCTCGCGAAGCCACGGCGACTTGAGACCGGTGAGCGCCGCGATGGCCATGAAGGCGGCATCGACCCGTTCGCCCGCGATCCTGGCCTGCGGGAACGGCTCGACGTCCAGCGCCTGCTCCCACATCCGCGTCTCGTCCAGGTCGGCGAGCATGTCGGGGAGGTTGCTCGCAGCGAGATCGGCGAGCCGAGGCTCGTACGCGGCACCTGTTCGACGCTCGACGACGGCCCGTGCCTCGTCGGGGTCCGCGGCGGAAAGGAAGAGGGAGACGTCCCTCGCCACGTGCAGGAGACGCATCGGCAACGGGATCTCGTCGCCGCGGGCGTCCGGGAATCCCCGTCCGTCCCACCGCGCGAACACGTACCCGAGCGCTGCCTGGATGTCCGAGCCGAGGTCGAGCCACCCTGCGAACCGCTGCGCCACCTCGCACATCGCCGCGAACGCGTCACGTGCCCTCGGGCCGGCGTTGGCGATCGCATCCTCGATGAGCGCGGCGCGGACCTCCGGGGCGCGGCCGGCCCCGACGTGGGCCCGGTAGAACGCAAGCACCTCCGCGGGGTTCGTCGGGTCGATGAGGTAGAAGGCGGCTCGGTGCGCTATGTCGTCGCCGTACAGCTGCGTCGCCTCGTGCCCGTTCGAGGTGCACCCGGAGGCGTGGAGGAGCGCGATGTAGTACGTATCCGCGAGCTCCTGCGCCGACGCTCCGGCCAGCTCGCCGAGACGGACCGCAAGCACCGCGGTGCGCAACGCATGCTCGAGCGGCTGCCCGGTGCCCAGGTCGGTGGCGAGCGAGAGGGCGCCAACCACCTCGGCAGTGCGGATCGGCTGCTCGCCCGAAGGCGGAAACGCTTCGACTGCACCGGGGGTTTCCGCCGCCACGCTGCGATCCTACGGCCAAAGCGCGTGGAATCGGCCCGAAGAACTAGGCCCCGGCCGCCGAAGTTTGTAGCGGAAGCTGCTAATGAGGCTCGTGCACATCGTCAACCGCGATTCCATCGCAGGTCGCTTCTTCCTGATCAGGTCGGTCGACAGCCCACGGATCACCGCGGCGAACGTCGTCAAGAAGGGTCCGTGCGTCATCGACAAAGGCTTGTACCGCGCCAAGTGCACCGGCACACTCGCTCCGGGAAAGGCACTGGACATCCACTTGACGAAGAGTGGGGGCGGAACGATCAACGTCTTTGCCTGTCCCAGCAATACCTACTGCCTGAGGGGGTAGGAACCGTCCCCGCGGTTCCTGGCCGTCAGCGTCCGGCCCGGCCGTTTCCCTCGGGCGACCGCGATATGGTCATCGTGTGCCCGATGTTCCCCGGGCCGAGGCGGAAGCCCTGAGTGAGGGGCTCGATCGTCGCCTCGTCGCCGGGCTCTCGCTGATCGGGCTCGCGGCCACCGAGGCGGTCGAGGACCGGTCCGAAACAGCCGTACAGATCGCCGCCGCGGCGGAGGTCTACGCCCACCAGGAGGGCATCGTCAACGTCTATTCCGACGAGACGCCGGGGCACGAGTTCGTCGACCAGGCACGAGCGGCGCTCTCACCCGACGATGTCGCTCGCGCGACGGAGGCCGGCCGCAGGCTCACGATCAAGGAAGCACTCGAGCTTTCCAGCATTCGGACGTAGTCGTACGCGACGTTACCGGGGGTAATCCACGCGTCTTGATCAGGTCCAGGCCCTATGGCGGCGACTACAACTCACCGCAGTTCTCGCCGGACGGGTCACGGTTCGTCTACGTCCGTGCGAACTCGCCGCTCTCGTCGCCGCCGCTCAAGCACGCGCTCTTCGTCGTCAAATCCAATGGGAGCGGGTCGCACCGGCTTACGCCCTGGTCGCTCGACGCCGGCGACAACCCGGACTGGTCACCGGACGGAAAGCTGATCGTCTTCCGCTCCAACTCGAGTGAGAACGCGCCGCAGTCGCAGATCTACGTCGTTGCGCCGGACGGGAGCGGTCTCCGGCAATTGACGCACGCCGAGATCGGCACGACCGTCCTCTCGTACTCTTTCTCCCCCGACGGTAGCTCGATCACGTTTGCTCAGACCGGAGTCGCGGGCCAGCCAGACATCTTCGTCATGAACGCCGACGGCACGAACATCCAGCCGGTGACGCACACGAAACTGTGGGACAGCGCTCCGGACTGGGGCTCCGGCTAGCAATTGGCAACGGCAACGGACCTCAACGAGGCACTACGAACAGCCGATCGGCTTGTACGGCGGCTCCGGGCTGACAGCGGTTGCGATAGCTCCTACGATCCGCTGATCGGGGATCCATTGCCTTATCCCGAGCCGCAGTTGATCGGCGCGCAGGTCGTTCTGCGGCCGTTCGAAGAGCGCGACTTTGCTTCGGCGCTTGCGGTCGCTGAGGACCCGTCGACGGCGCGATGGTTGAACCCGTTTCCCGCGGCGGATGCTCCCGGTGCAGTTGCGTTTTTCGAGGCCGAGCGGCGCGGAGGGCGGGTGCTCGACCTCGTGCTCGCGGACCGTGGTGACGGCGAATATCTCGGGGAAGTGGTGCTGCTGGCACGACCGCAACTCGTTGGAGAGCTCGCCTACGTGGTCGCACCCGCAGCCCGTGGACGTGGTCTCGCCGGCGAGGCGATTCACCTGCTGAGTCGGTGGGCGTTCCGCGATCTCGGCCTGGCTCGGCTCGAGTTGAGGATCGAGCCGACGAACACGGCTTCGCAGCGGGTGGCGGTCAAAGCCGGGTTCCAGCGGGAAGGCCTTCTGCGTTCCGCGTTCGTGCTCCGCGGACGGCGCACCGACGTCGTCCTCTACTCGCGCCTTCCAACGACTGAAGGGTGGTCGATCCTCTACCGCGTTGCCGCAGGCCCCGCTTTGGCTTCAGCCCTCACGCGTCACGACCGCGCCGAACCAGCGGGAACTGCCGTCGGTGGCGACCTCTTGGCGGCTTACGGGCCGAGCATCACTCGCTGCTGGACGCCGCCCAGAGGTTGATGTCGCTGTCGGTCGCGTACCTGTCGATCTCGGCCAGCTCCTCCGGCGAGAACTCGATGTTGTCCAGCGCGCCCAGGTTCTCCTCGAGCTGCTCGACGCTGCTGGCTCCGATCAGCGTCGAGGTCACGCGGGACTCGCGCAGGATCCAGGCCAGCGCCATCTGGGCGAGCTTCTGGCCGCGCCGCGCGGCGATGTCGTTCAGGGCGCGGATCTTCGCGATCGCCTCGTCGCTCAGGAGGTCGGGGGACAACGAGGCCGGGCGGCTGGCCCGTGAGCCCTCGGGGATCCCGTTCAGGTAGCGGTCGGTGAGCATGCCCTGCGCGAGAGGCGAGAAGGCGATGCAGCCGACACCCTCCTCGGCGAGGACGTCGAGCAGCCCGTCCTCCTCGACCCAGCGGTTCAGCATCGAATAGCTGGGTTGGTGGATCAGCAGCGGGGTCCCGAGCCCGCGGAGGATCGCCGCGGCCTCCCTGGTCTTTGCCGCCGAGTAGGACGAGATGCCGACGTAGAGGGCCTTCCCCTGCCGGACGGCGGTTGCGAGCGCGCCCATCGTCTCCTCGAGCGGCGTCTCGGGGTCGAAGCGGTGCGAATAGAAGATGTCGACGTACTCGAGCCCCATGCGGGCCAGGCTCTGATCGAGGCTCGCGAGCAGGTACTTGCGCGAGCCCCACTCGCCGTAGGGCCCCGGCCACATGTCGTAGCCGGCCTTGGTCGAGACGACCAGCTCGTCACGGTACGGCGCGAGATCGTCCCGCAGCAGCTTCCCGAAGTTCTCCTCGGCCGACCCGTAGGGGGGGCCGTAGTTGTTGGCCAGGTCGAAGTGCGTGATGCCGAGGTCGAACGCGCGGCGCACGATCGCGCGGCTCGTCTCCAGCGGACGGTCGTGTCCGAAGTTCCACCAGAGGCCGAGCGAGACCGCGGGCAGCTGCAGGCCGCTCCGGCCGGAGCGCCGGTACTGCTTCCCCTCGTAGCGGTTGGGGGCAGGGACGTGAATCGATTCGTCTCCTTTCTGAGCGATCGCTCCAGCTCGCCTCGGGTGGTGTCGGGTGAGGATGACAGGGCGCGCGCTGCCGCGTCACCGGCAGGACGTCGTGCACTTTGAAACATTCCGGGAGAGGTTCGGGTGCCCGGCTAGCGCTTCGCGAGGGTGTCGCTGTACGCGAAGGTGCAGCCGCCGCCGCTGTAGTTCGCGGTCACCGACAGCAGATAGTCGGTCTGGAAGGTGCCCTTGACGATCAGTGCGATCTTCTTCCCCGAGACACTCGGCACGGTCGCCTTGTAGACGAACGTTCCGGCCCCGGTGATCTTCAACGCCTTCAGGGTCGGCGTTTTCAGCCTGCACGCCGCCGGCGCCTTCTTGGGGGCGAGCGTGAGGGTCGCCACGGTCCGGCCGTCCTTGCCGATCGTCGCCGCGGTCGTCGTATCCGTGCCCTTGAACTTCGCACCCTTGGCGGGCAGCACCGCAAGTGCGGAGGGCACGATGACGAGGGACGCGAAAAGGATCAGCAGTGGCCTGCGCACCGGCATGACTCTACGCGCCGCTCGGAACCGATGCAACGCCCCGCTGGTCTCTCGCCCACGCGCCGAGCAGACCGCGGTAGTGCGAGACGAACTGCTCGTGCTCGTGCTCCGGGAACGTCGACCGCACGGTCTGCACGAGCAGGTCGTCGAACTCGGGGCTCTCGACGTACTCCAGCACCGTCGCGTCCAGGTCGGCGAGGTGCTCGGCGCAAAACTCCTGGTACGCCGGAACCTGGAAGTAGTCGTCGGCGAGCCGCCTGTACTCGGCGAGCTTCTCGTCGTACGAAAGATCCTCCCGGTCGCCGATCTCGAAGTACGCGCGTGTGTTCTGGTTGATCCGCATCGTCCGCCGCGTGACCGCGCAGAAGACGCACCACTTGACGAGTGCCGTGATCGCCCACGGGAAGTAGTAGTGGAGGCTCGTGAGAGCGACGTCGGGCGAGGCGTTCGCATAGTCGATCGGAAAGACGTCGTCGTCCTTGACGAGCGTTTCGCAGGAGTTGAACTCCCAGCGGAAGAAGGCGTTCACGAGCCGGCTGATGGTCACGATCTCGACTCCGAGCTCGGGCGTCAGGAAGCCGTGCGCAACCTTGTAGCGGTCGTGCAGCGGCCGTTCCGGGTCGTAGTGCATGACCATCGTCTCGGCCCCGATCGAGAGGCTGCGCACGAAGACGTCGAAGTCGACCGCCTGCTGGAGGTGCATCAGCCGTTCACCGGATGTGTCGTAGCCCTGACGCAGCTCCTCCGGGCTCTCGATCCGTGTTACGCCGACCCACTGGCCGCCGTCGAACGGCTTCATGTAGAGGGGATAGCCGACCAGCTCACCGATCGCGTCCAGGTCGAACTGCGCGTTGTAGCGGGTGGCCATCTCCTCGAAACGCGTGCTCGCGGACTCGAAGCGGACACTTCGCGGCGGGAGCTTGTGCGGGATCAGCCAGGTCGTCGGAACCTTCAGGCCGAGCCGCATCATCGCGCAGTACGCCGCGTGCTTCTCCATCGCCTGGAACGTGAAGGGGTTGTTGAGCAGGTACACGTCGTCCATCAGCGAGATCTTCTTCAGCCACTCGCGCGGCAGGTGGTACCACCAGGAGAGACGGTCGATGACGAGGGAGTGGCGCGGCTGGTAGCGGAGGTCGAAGGGCTCGTTGAGAACACGCTCGGTGCGGAAGGCGTGCGTCTCGCCGCGATAGTCGATCGCCGGCAGGCGCGAGACGATCTGCTCGAAGGCGCCCGGCCAATCCTCCTCCGTGCCCAGCAGCAGTCCGATCAGGTGCTCAGCCATCAGCAGAACCTGGGTAGATGATGAGCGATCTGCGCCCTCCATGACGGCCAGTCATGGGGGACGTCGAAGCCCCAGAGGTCGAGTTCCACGGGGATTCCCTTCCCCGCGACCAGGTGCGCGAACGTCTGTGTCGACTCGAGCGCGCCGGTCGTGTCCTCCCACTGGCCCTGCCCGCAGACGAGCAGCATGCTGAGGCGGCCGCGGAGCCACTCCAAATGGTCGCCGTGCAGGTGTGAGACGTAGTCCATCGGATTGTTGAAATAGACGGCCTCGCCCCGCTCGCCCCAGCCCATCGTCGAGACGTCGTAGACGCCGGAGAGGCAGATGGCGAGCGGAAAGAGGTCGGCCCGCTTGAGCGCGAAGTTGGCCGCGTGGAATGCGCCCAGGCTGCAACCGGTGACCATGATCTCGGCGGAGCCGCCGCAGTCGGCGTGGATGAAGGGCGCGACCTGCTCGGTCACCCAGCGCTCGTAATGGCCATGGCGGCGGGCGCGCTCCTCGGTCGGGACGTCGCGATCGGCCCAGCTCCACGAGTCGAAGCTCGAGACCGTGTACACCTTCAGGCGGCCGCCGTCGATCAGCCCTGCGAGGGCACCGATCATCCCGTTCGACTCGTAGTCCCACGGCGCGCCCTGCTCCGAGGGGAAGACGAGGAGCGGCCGGCCCCACTCGCCGTAGGCCAGCACAGGCACACCTTCGATCGTCAGCTCCCGCTTGGTCATGCCCAGACCGTCCTCAGCAGTTCCGGCAGCCGGGGGTCGAACGCGTCGCGCCAGGCCGTCCAGTTGTGCGCGTCCCGGTTCTCGAGGAGCTCGACGTCGTAGCCCTGAACGCGAAGGGCGCGCTGGACGGCGCGGTTGTTGTCGAGGTTCTCCTCGACCGTGCCGCAGGTCATCGAGATCGGGACGGGGTCGAACCAGCCCTTTCCGGCCAGGATCTGGCCGACGACGCGGGTGATCCGGCGAAAGCGCCCGAAGCCCGACTCCTGCTTGTCCGAGCGCTGCCGGAAGTAGCTCCCCGACTGGAGGAAGAGCCCGCCGAACGTCTGCGGGTAGACCCGGTGGCAGTGCAGCATCGCGAGCGCCCCGAGGCTGGCACCCATCCCGACGCGCCACCGGCGGCCCTCCGGGGTCGGCGCGACCTCGGCGAGGGCCGGAAGCAGCTCGTGAGCCAGCACCCGGGCGTAGTGCGCCGAGCCCGAATAACTCTGGTTGCGGTCGCCGACGGGTGGAACGAGTGCGGCGCGCATGGTCGGGATGCGACTGTCCGCCCACGCCGCGTCCAGGAAGTCGAGGAGGTGCGAGTAGGCCTGGTACTCCGGCCCGTCGTGCACGACGAGCAGTGGGAGCTCCTCGGTCGCCTCGCCGCCGGTCGCCGTCCAAACGGGCACTTCCAGCGTCGTTCGGAACGGCCGCAGCCGAAGCTCGACGAGCTCCAGGTCTCCGGGCGGCGCGTCCCCCGTGAGCCACGCGGGCTCCTCGTAACCCGGGAGCTCGAGGACGGATTTGTCGCCGAACGGCCCCGGCGCGCGGAGCGGGTTCGAGGGGTCGGCCCCGAGTTTCCTGGCGCCGCTTGCGCCGGTCAGCTCGAGCAGGTACTCGAACCGGTCGGCGTCCGGCCGCGGAAGCTCGAGCGTCCAGAGCCCGCTGCGCGGCGCCCGCGCGAACTCGTGGGCGCGTGGCCGCCTGAGCTCGTGAAAGAGGCGCACGTGCGTCAGTTCACGCCGCGGATCCGGCAGCGTGAAGTGCATCGTGCCCCCCCGTACCACCGGGCCGGAAGCGGTCTCGACGGTCATCTACAACGACACTGTCCGGAGGTCGCGACGCTCGATCTCGGCCAGCACGAGCGGCAGCGCCGCGACGGTCTTGCGCCACGAGCCCGCGGAGCCGTAGTCGTCGGCGTCGTGGAGAAGCAGGACGTCGCCCTGGCGGAGCCCGCGGGTGACGCGGCCTGCGATCGATTCGGCGGTTGCTCCGGCCTCCCAGTCGCGGCCGTCCCTCGTCCACAGCACCGGCTCGCAGCCGATCTGCCGCACGGTGCAGAAGGCGGCGGCGTTGAAGATCCCGTAGGGCGGTCGGTAGAGGCCGGGCGAGACCCCGGTCGCCTCGCCGATCGCCGACAGGGCGCGCCGGAGATCGTCTCGGAGCTGGGCCGGGGTCAGGCGCAGCAGGCTCCTGTGGCGGTGGCAATGCACGCCCACCTCGTGGCCGCCGGCGAGTATCTCGGCGGCGAGCCGCGGGTTTCGCTCCACCTGCTCGCCGACCAGGAAGAACGTAGCCGTCGCACCCGCCGCCGCGAGCACGTCGAGGACGGCCGGGGTTCCCTCCGCGTGAGGCCCGTCGTCGAAGGTCAGTCCGACACCGGTGCCCGTCGCGGTGCGATCCCGGACGCCGAACAGAGGCCGCAGCGCCGGCACGCCGACGACGACCGACGGAAAGAGGTAGGCGAGGACCCCCACGCCGGCGAGCGCGGGCACGAGAGGGATACGGTGTCCAACCATGCTCGTTCTCGGCCTCGTCGCCGCGCTGGCGGCCGCGGGATTCTACAGCGCGGGCATCTCGCTCCAGGCCTACGAGGCCCGGCGAACCGAGCCGAGGCACTTCCTCCGGTTCTCGCTCCTGCGCGTCCTGGTCACGCGCCGCGTGTGGCTGGCCGGAGTCGGGCTCGACACGTGTGCATGGGTGCTCCAGACGGTCGCGCTCGGTCTCGCCCCGCTCACCCTCGTCCAGCCGGTCGTGGCGACGGCACTCGTCTTCCTGCTCGTGATCGGGACGCGCGTCCTCGGAGAGCCTGTCGGCAAGCGGGAAGCGATCGGCGTGGCCGCGATCGCAGCCGGGATCGCGGGAATCGGGCTCACATCTCCCCACCATCATGCGGGGCATTCCGGTGGCGCAGTCCTGGCCGTAACGCTCGCCGGGCTGGGTGCGGCCGCCCTGCTGCCGCACCTCGTTCCCGCCCTCCGGCGCTCGGGCGCAGCGGTGGCGATCGCGGCCGGTCTCGCCTTCTCCTGGGACGGCCTCGGGTCGAAGTTCGCCGCGGACGAGTTCACCGCCCGGAACTTCGGACTCTTCGTGCTCTGGCTGATCGGGGTCGGCGTGGCGGCCGGCCTCGGCACGCTCGCCGAATCGTCGGCGTTCCAGCGCCGGCCGGCGAGCCAGGTCGCTCCGATCGTCTTCGGGGTGACGACGACCGTGCCGGTCGCCCTCGCGCCCGCCGTGGCACACGAGACCTGGGGCGGTCAGCCGCTGGCGCGGGCGGGCCTGGCGGTGTCGCTCGCCGCGGTGCTGGCCGGCATCGTGCTCGTCGCGCGATCGGCGGCGGTTGCCGCCGTGCTTCGGGCGGAGGCGAGCAGCTCACCGAGCGACACCGGCTGAAGCCCGCGTCCCGAGAGCGACGAGAGCAGGCTGTCGAGAGCCTGTAGCGACGCTCCGGTCCGCCACTCGACGACGATCACGAGGCCCGGCCGAAGGTCCTTCGGCCGGATCCGCGTCCCCGGGACGACGCCGACGGCTCCGCTGACCGGGCTGCCGCCGACGGTGCGCGCCGCCAGGTAGTCGGCGATCGTGAAGTCGCGCGGCGCCAGGTAGTAGAAGCGGTTCTGGAGCCCCAAGCGGCGCGCCTCCGACGAGAGGTTCGTGCGCAGGGAGAGCCAGTGGGCGAAGGCCGCGCTCCGGCAGACCGGGAGCAGGTCGTCGCCCAGACGGTCGAGCTCGGCCAGCAGCCGCCGATCCGGGGCGCGCCGGACCGCGAACGAGGCTCCGGCACCGTGGCGCTCGAGGGTGCGGGCGACCCGTTGCACGGAGCTCGGTGGGGCCTCGACGACGAGGCCGACCACGGGCAGACCGGTATGGACGATCGTCAGCGGGCGCAGGCCGAGCGCGCGCGACACCAGGGGATACGGCGTCGGGCTGGCGACCGTCCAAGCGGTCAGGCCCAACGTCGCCGCGAGCGCCGCCGCGGCGGGTGCGAGCCGGCGGCGCCAGGCCGGGATGGGACGAACCCGCGCGCCGGCCTGGAGGATCAGCGACCCCGCGCTGGGCGCGGGGGGCAACGCGGACATCCCGCTGTCGGTGCGGCCGAGCGAACGGCGGAGCGCGTCTCCGAGCTCCGCGGACGAACCGACCACCTCGGCGAGGCCGAGACGGGCGAACTCCCGCGCGCTGTCCCGGGAGTGGCCGGGCGGTGCTCCGTACACGACGAGCGGGCACGCGCAGGTCAGCGCCTCGAGGCACGTGAGGCCGACCGTCGAGTCGACGAGCACGTCCGCCGCGGCGAGGAGATCGCGCATGCGCTCGGTGAAGCCGAGCACACGGACGCGGGGCTCGTCAGCGAACATCTGCGAGAGCCGGGCCTGGAGCACGGCGTTCTTCCCGGACACGCAGACCACCGTCGCGTCCTCGATCGCGAGGGCTGCACGCGCAGCCCTCTCGACGTCGCCGACGCCCCAGCCGCCGCCCGAGACGACGATCACCGCACCGTTCGACGGCAGGTCGAACACCTCGCGCGCCTCGCCTCGCCCGCGCGAGGCGCGGAACGCCGGGGCGACGATCGGTCCGGCCACGCGGGCGCTCCCCTCGCCGGCGATTCGCTCGACCGAGGGGATGCAGGCCTCGTGCATGACGAGATGGAGGTCGACGCCGCGATGGGCCCAGAACGGATGGACGCCGAGGTCGGTGATCGTGGCCACCGTCGGCACTCGAAGCCGGTTGCGCCGGCGGAGGTAGCCGAGGACGCTCGTGACCGCCGGATGCGTCGAGACGATCAGGTCCGGCCCGAAGCGCGCGATCAGCCGCGAGAGAGGGCGGCCGCCGAGCGCGGCGAGGCCTGCGCGGGCGAGCCCGCGGGCCAACCCGAGCTTCGTGAAGACGAAGTACTCGATCCCGTACGTCCACGGGAAGAAGCGCAGCTGAACGCGATAGCTGTCCCGAGTGAAGAACGGGACGACCCGGCCGAAACCCTCTCGCAACGCGTCGTGCACCGTCACCTGCACGCCCGGGATGCCGGCCAGCTCGGCTTCCAGCGCGCGTGAAGCGGAGTAGTGACCCTCGCCTTCCTCGGCCGTCAGGACGAGGATCCGCTGCGGCCGCTCGAGGTCGACCGGAGGCACACGCCCACGACGGGGACGCCGCACGGGGGACACACGCGGATTCTGTCGCTTTGGGCCGACGGTTTCATCTAGGAGGGATAGAAGGGAGGCCCTGCGGAAAAGGACTCCACCGTGCTTGCTCGCTCCGCTGACGTCGCTCGGGACCTGCTGGACCGCATCGCCAGGCTGGAAGGGGAAAACGCCGAGCTCCGCGCACAGGTGGCTGCGCTGGAGCACGAGACCGCTGTGCTCGCCGAGCGCGTTAGACGCGCTCGAGCAGAGCGCCGGCGGTCGCTCGCACCGCCTCTCGCAATGCCACGCGTCCGCTCAGTCTGATCTCTTCCCCGCTTAGTGCGTCTTGCCAGCGCCCTCCGGCGCCGTCGAGACGTGCGTCCTCCCACCCGGGCCGAAGCGGCACGACGACGAGCAGGTCGTCGCCGCGGAGAAACGCACACGCGTCCGGCCCGCAGTCGAGCGGGCCGTAGGCCCCGGCGACGAGCTCCGGACGTTCCCGTCGAAGCGCGAGCACGCGCGCGACGAGATCGAGCTTGGGGTCGGATTGGGTCTCGAGCGCACGCCGTAGCCTCTGCCAGTCCACGGGGCGGCGGTTGTCGGGATCGACGAGCAGCAGCGCCTCCGCCTCGTCGCCCTGGTAGATGTCGGGCACCCCGGGCACGGTCAGCTTGAGCAGGGTCATACGGAGCGAGATCGCGCCCCCGAGCTCCGCGACCCGCGCGGCGAAAGAGTCGAATCCAGGCGGGAGTCCCTCCTCGTACAGCTTGGCGATGGTGGAGAACACTCGACGCTCGTGGCCCTCGTTCGGCTCGGTCCAGCTCGACGTCCGCTTGGCCTCGCGAAGCGCCTTCTCGAGGTACGGCTCGAGCCGCCCCCGCTCGAGCGGCCAGGAGCCGACGAGCGTCTGCCAGAGCAGGTAGTCCTCGTTCGGGTCGTCGAGCGTCCGCCACCTCCGCGCCTGCTCCGCCCACTCGTCGGCAAGCCAGGTGAGGGCGACCAGCCGCGCGCGCACGTCGCCCGAGCGCTTCGTGTCGTGGGTGGTCGTGGCCAGGAGCTGGCGAGGGAACCGGCGGGCCCGTTCGGTGTTGCCCCGGTGGAACTCCTCGACGGTGAGGCCGAACCGGCCGGGATCGCCGCCGACCTCGTTCAACGCCAGGAGCCTGTTGTAGCGGTAGAACGCGGTGTCCTCGACGCCCTTCGCCATCACCGGCCCGGTCGTCTGCTGGAAGCGCGTCACGAACCCGGCAGGCGTTTCGGCCCGCTCCAGGAGGAGGGCTCGTGCGAGTGGGTCAGGGAGGTTCGCCTCCTCGATCGCCTGCCGGTCGGCCTGGTCGACCCGGCCCGGCCAGGGCTCGACATAGGTGCGGTAGACCTGGAACGAGGCGAGCGCTCGCTCCAGCTCCGGCGCGTCCGGCCAGAGGCGGCGAAGCCAATCGACCTCGGGCTGGAAGGTCGTCCGGGCCTGCTCGAGCTTCGCCTCGAAGGCGATCTCGCCGAACCCGCGTCGCTCACCCGTCAGCTCGGCGTAGAGGTCGGTCAGGGACCGTTCTGCGTCGCGGTCGACGAAAAGCGCCGTGACATCGTTCGCGAACTCGTAGCCCGTCGTCCCCTCGACGGGCCAGTCGCGGAGCGCCTCTCCGGGCTCGAGGATCTTCTCGACCCAGACGTGCTCGACGCCGCGGTCGCGCAGCCGCTCGAGGTATCCGCGCGGATCGGCGAGGCCGTCGGGGTGGTCGATCCTGAGCCCCTGCACAAGCCCCGCGCTGACGAGTTCGAGCACCTTGCGATGCGTCAGCTCGAAGACCTCGGGATCCTCCTGCCGCACGCCGGCCAGCTCGTCGACGTCGAAGAAGCGCCGGTGGCGGCCTGTCTCCGGGTCGATGTCGAAGATCTTCGGATCGGGCCAGTAGGGGTTTGCCTCGTCGGCGGCCAGGTGGTTCGGGACGACGTCCAGCACCACGTCGAGGCCGGCGGAGCAGAGCCGGCGAAACTCGTCCTCGCCGCCGAGCTCCTTCGAGACGTGGGTCGGGTCGACGACGTCGTAGCCGTGCGTCGAGCCGGTCCGAGCCTGCATGACCGGCGAGAGGTAGAGGTGCGAGACGCCGAGCTCCCTGAGGTAGGGGACCAGCGCGCGAGCGCCGGCGAAGGTGAGCTGCGGCCCGAGTTGGAGCCGGTAGGTAGCTACCACGCGCGGCGCAGCAGCACGAGCGAGAGCGCCTCGACCTGGACAACGCTCCGGGCCGGATACGACGGCTCCTCCCCCTCGACCAGGTTGGGCTGCGCGGTGGAGAGCTCGAGCCTCCAGCGGCCGCCGAACCGCCGCGGCGGCAGCCGGTAGGTGACCGCCTCGAGCTCGGCGTTGAAGAGGAGGAGGAAGGACTCGTCGGTCACGCGCTCCCCGTGGCTGTTCGGCGTCGGGATCTCCTCGCCGTTCAGGAAGAGCCCGATCGTCTTCGTGTCGGACTCCCAGTCCCGGCGGGCCATCTTGCGCCCGTCCGGCCGGAACCACCAGCTGTCGGGCAGGCCCGAGCCCATCAGCTCACGGCCGCTCAGGAACTGCGCCCGGCGGAAGACGGGATGCGCGCGCCGGAAGTGGATCAGCCTGTGCGTGAACTGCAGGAGCCGCTGCTGGCGCTCGTCGAGCGGCCAGTTGAACCAGCTGATCTCGTTGTCCTGGCAGTAGGCGTTGTTGTTGCCTCCCTGGGAGCGGCCGAACTCGTCGCCGCCGAGCAGCATCGGCACGCCCTGGGAGAGGAAGAGCGTCGAGAGGAAGTTCCGCTGCTGCCGCTCGCGGAGCGCGAGGATCTCCGGGTCGTCGGTCGGGCCTTCGACGCCCATGTTCCAGCTCCGGTTGTCGTCGGCGCCGTCCTGGTTGTCCTCGAGGTTCGCCTCGTTGTGCTTCTCGTTGTAGGAGACGAGATCGGCGAGCGTGAACCCGTCGTGAGCCGTGACGAAGTTGATCGAGGCGAACGGCTTGCGGCCGTCGTGCTGGTAGAGGTCGCTGGAGCCGGTGAAGCGGCGGGTCATCTCGGCGACGGGGCACTGCCTGCGCCAGAAGTCACGCACCGAGTCGCGGTAGAGCCCGTTCCATTCCGCCCAGAGGACGGGGAAGTTTCCGACCTGGTAGCCGCCGGGGCCGACGTCCCACGGCTCGGCGATCAGCTTCACCTGCGAGAGGACCGGGTCCTGGTGGATCGTGTCGAAGAACGCGGAGAGCCGGTTGACGTCGTAGAACTCGCGCGCGAGCGCGGAGGCCAGGTCGAACCGGAAGCCGTCGACGTGGCAGTCGACGGCGAAGTAGCGCAGCGAGTCCATGATCAGCCGAAGCACGCTCGGGTGAACGGGGTTCAAGCTGTTGCCCGTCCCCGTGAAGTCCATGTAGAAGCGCGGATCGTCCGGGACGAGCCGGTAGTACGCCGCGTTGTCGACGCCCCTGAAGGAGAGCATCGGCCCGAGGTGATTGCCCTCCGCAGTGTGGTTGTAGACGACGTCGAGGATCACCTCGATTCCCGCCCGGTGCAGCGCCTTGACCATCCCCTTGAACTCGCGAACCTGCTCACCGTGGGTGCCGCTGGCGGCGTAGAGCGCGTGCGGAGCGAGGTAGCCGATCGAGCTGTAGCCCCAGTAGTTGCTCAGGCCCTTCTCGATCAGATGCATCTCGTCGACGATGTGGTGGACGGGGAGGACCTCGACCGCGGTCACGCCGAGCGACCTCAGGTGCTCGATCGCGTCGTCCGAGGCGAGCCCCGCGTAGCTTCCGCGCAGCTCCTCACGCACCGCCGGGTGCAGCTTGGTGAAGCCCTTCACGTGCGTCTCGTAGATGACGGTCTCGTGCCAGGGCGTCCTCGGCCTGAGCCAGTCGTCGCTGTCCCAGTCGAAGCCGGGGTCGACGACGACGCACTTGGGGATCGCGGCGGCGTCGTCCGCACCGTCCGGCTCCAGATCGGCGTCCTCGCTGCCGGACGGGATGTACGGCAGGACGTTGGCCGCAGGCCACTCGACCGGCCCCTCGATCGCCTTTGCGTAGGGGTCGATCAACAGCTTGGCGGGGTTGAAGCGCGCCCCCTGGTGAGGCTCGTAGGGGCCATGGACGCGGAAGCCGTAGCGCTGCCCGGGCCCGACCCCCGGCAGGTAGCAGTGCCAGTTCAGCGCGGTGCGCTCGTGCAGGCGGATCCGCTCTTCGCCGTCGTGCTCGTCGAACAGGCAGAGCTCGACCGAGTCGGAGTTCTCCGAGAAGAGGGAGAAGTTCGTCCCGTCACCGTCCCAGATCGCTCCGAGCGGGAACGGATCGCCCGGCCAGACCTCTCTGCTCACCGGCGTTCCAGCAGCCTGCGGTAGTGGTCGCGGAGCCCCGGTGTCTCGCGCCTTGAGAGCTTGGAGCGCAGGAACGTCTCCTCCGCCTGGGGGTCGGGAACCTCCCCGGAGAACCCGGAGAACGCCTCGAGCTCCTGGCGGCGCCCCTCGCGCGCGGCCTCGGCGATCGCCGGGTCGCTGTGGTCGGTGAAGAACTGGAACGGCTTCGGCTCACCGTATTCCTCGCCCATGAAGAGGAGCGGCACCCCGGGGGAGAGGAGCACGACCGAGGAGGCGACCTGCAGCAGCTCCGGGGGGAGGCGGTCGCCGAGTGCACGATTGCCGACCTGGTCGTGGTTCTGGTCGAAGACGACACGGTTCTTGGCGGAGCAGAACGCTTCGGCGATCTGCTCCCGGCGGCCGAAGTCGGCGTAGTACCCGTCGCGCTCGGCGGTCAGGAGGGCGTGCAGCGAGTGGTGGAGCCGGTCGTCCCACTGCGCGTCGTGCCGCCAGTGCGAAACCGGGCGCTCGTCGCCGATCCCCGTTTCCGAGATGACGAGCGCGGCGGGGTTGAGCGCGCGAACCCGCTCGGCCAGCTCCGCGAGGACGTGCGGCTCCGATTCGTCGTAGATCGCGTGGACGGCGTCCAGGCGGAGCCCGTCCACCCGGTAGTCACGGACCCAGAGCTCGGCGTTCTGGATCGCCCATTCACGCACGCCCTGCTGCGAATAGTCGATCGCGTCGCCCCAGAAGGTGTCGTACCGGTCGGTGAAGTACGGGCCGAAGGCGGCGATGGCTTCGGACCCAGGGCCGATGTGGTTGTAGACGACGTCGAGGATCACCCCGAGCCCGGCGTGGTGGGCCGCGTCGACGAAGCTTGCGAGCCCCTCGGGGCCTCCGTAGACGGGGTGAGGCGCGTAGGCGTAGAGGCCGTCGTAGCCCCAGTTTCGGCTCCCCGGGAAGGTCGCGACCGGCATCAGCTCGACGGCCGTGACACCGAGCTTGCGAGGTCTCCCAGGTGCGAGATCGCGGCGTCGAAGGTCCCCTCGTCGGTGAACGTGCCCACATGGAGCTCGTAGATGACGAGGGTCTCGAGCTCGAGTGCCGGCCCGGGCGAGACCTCGAAGCGCGTGTCGATCACCCGCGACGCGCCCTGCACGCCTTCCGGCTGGAACCTGGAACACGGATCGGGCAGGGGATCGCGGCCGTCGAGCGCGAAGCGGTAGTCGTCTCCTGCCCGCGCCGGCCGGCATCCGTCCCACGTCCCGTCGTCGCGGCGCTCCAGCGGATGCTCTCCGTCCCCGAGGCGCACGGCAGCGCTCCCCGCCCTCGGGGCCCAGACGCGGAACTCCACCTGCCCCGCGTCTTTCGGGACAGCTCCGAGCAGCTGCACGGCGCGAGGCTACCCGTCGGGGCAGCTCTCACACTTCACGGCTGAGGAGCGCGGGCAGCGGAAGCGCCTCCCACTCCTCGGGCACGAGCCATACGGTTGCCAGTGGAGGCAACACGAGCTCGGCCGAGTACGGCTGGTCGTGCCACGGGTGCTTCTCGGCCAGGATGCCGCCGAGGTTCCCGGCGTCAGAACCGCCGTAGTAGGTCGAGTCCGTGTTCAGCGCCTCGACCCAGCGCCCGGCGCGGGGGAGCCCCAGCCTGTAACGCTCTCGAACGACAGGAGAGAGATTGCAGACGCAGACCACGAGCCTCTTTCCGCCTGCCGACAGGCGCAAGAAGGCCAGCGTGTTGCCGTCGGCATCGTTGGGCTCGAGCCAGCGGAAGCCGGCCGGGTCGTGGTCGACCTCCCAGAGCGCGGGCTCCGCCCGATAGCTGCGGTTCAGATCCCGCACGAGCATCTGCATCCCCGCGTGCTCGCGCTGCTCGAGCAGATGCCAGTCGAGCGATCCCTCCGCGTCCCACTCCCGCTCCTGGGCGAGCTCGCCGCCCATGAAGAGCAGCTTCTTGCCCGGATGGGCCCACATGTAGCCGTAGAGCGTCCGCAGGTTGGCGAACGCCTGCCAGCGGTCGCCGGGCATCTTCCGCAGCAGCGAGCCCTTTCCGTGGACGACCTCGTCGTGCGAGAGCGGCAAGATGAAGTTCTCCGAGAACGCGTACATGAGCGAAAAGGTCAGCTCGTGATGATGGAACCGGCGATGGACCGGCTCGTGCGCGAAGAAGCCGAGCGTGTCGTGCATCCAGCCCATGTTCCACTTGAAGCCGAAGCCGAGCCCGCCCAGATAGGTCGGCCGCGAGACACCCGGCCACGCCGTCGACTCCTCGGCCGAGGTGACCACCCCCGGCTCGCGCCCGTACACGACCTCGTTCAGCTCCTTCAGGAACGCGACCGCCTCGAGGTCCTCGCGGCCGCCGAACGCGTTCGGGACCCACTCGCCCTCGCGGCGTGAGTAGTCGAGGTAGAGCATCGAGGCGACCGCATCCACCCGCAGTCCGTCTCCGTGGTACTCGCGCAGCCAGTGGAGGCCGCTCGCGATCACGAAGTTCCGCACCTCGTGGCGGCCGTAGTTGAAGACGAGTGTTCCCCAGTCCGGATGCGCGCCGCGGCGCGGGTCAGCGTGCTCGTAGAGTGCGGTGCCGTCGAACCGGGCGAGCGCCCAGTCGTCGCGCGGGAAGTGGGCGGGAACCCAGTCCAGGATTACGCCGATCCCCGCCCCGTGCAGGCGGTCGACGAACGTGCGGAAATCGTCGGGCGTACCGAACCTGGAGGTCGGCGCGAAGAAGCCCGTCACCTGGTACCCCCACGAGCCCGAAAACGGGTGCTCCATCACGGGCATCAGCTCGACGTGCGTGAAGCCGAGGTCCTTGATGTATGCGGCCAGTTCGTCCGCGAGCTCGATGTAGGTCAGCGTGCGACCGCCCTCGAGCGTGTTGCGCCGCCAGGAGCCGAGATGGACCTCGTAGATCGACATCGGCTCCGTCAACACGTCGCCGGCCGCGCGTCGTTCGAGCCAATCTTCGTCCGACCACTCGTGTCTCGACCGGAAGACGATCGACGAGTTCTTCGGGGGCAGCTCCGTGCGGAACGCGTACGGGTCGGCCTTCAAGCGGAGCTCGCCGTCAGGTGCGCGGATCGCGAACTTGTACGCCTGACCTTCCGCTGCCTCGGCGACGAGGCCGGCCCAGACGCCGGAGGAGCCCTGCGCTTCGAGCGGGTTCGTCCCCTCCTGCCAGTCGTTGAAGTCGCCGACGACGGAGACCGAGCGCGCATTCGGCGCCCACACGGCGAAGGTGACGCCGTCCTCGCCGGGATGGGCGCCCAGCCGCTCGTAGAACCGCTCGTGCCGTCCCTGCCCGAGGAGATGGAGGTCGAGCTCGCCGAAGGAGGTCATTGCCCACCGACCGGCACGCCGAGGAGGCGGACGATGCCGGCGACGGGGATCACCACCCAGTCGGGACGGTTGTCCAGCTCGTAGCGCAGCTCGTAGACGGCCTTCTCGAGCTCGAAGATCGTGAGCAGGCGTTCGATGGCGTCGCGACCCGGGGGCAGGAGCGCCAGGTCGACGGTCGCGAGGTAGCTGTCGAGGAAGGCCGTGCGGGCGTGGCCTTCCCAGTCAGCCGGAGGCTCCACCCCGAGCGTCAGCCCGGCCGCGTTTACGGCATAGGCGAACGAGCGGAGCATTCCGGCGACGTCGCGGAGCGGCGAGCGCTTCCGGCGCCGCTCGGCCAGCGGCCGCGCTGGCTCGCCCTCGAAGTCGATCACCACCCAGTCTTCGCCGGTCCAGATCACCTGGCCGAGGTGGAAGTCGCCGTGGTGGCGGATGATCCGTCCGAACGGGCCGCCACTCGCGATCATGCGGAGCTGGTCACGGATCTCCTCGCCGCGGCCGAGGATCGGCTCGAGGGCCTCGATCTGCGGGAGGTTGGCGAACATCCGCTCGATCTCCTCGTCGATCGACGCGACGAGCAGCGCGAGCGCCTCGGCGCTCGGCTCCTCCGGGGCGAACGCGGGATCGCTGTTCTCGGAGGCGAGGGTCGTGTGCATCGCGGCGGTCACCTCGCCGAGGCGCGCGACGTGCTCCAGGAACCGTTCCGGCTCGGAGCGAAGCGACTCGAGTGCGAAGTCCCAGCCGTCGCTCTCGCCCTTGACGAAGTGCTGAAGGACGCCGAGCGTTGCGTCCATCGGTGTTCCGACGTACGCATACCAGCCGGCCAGGGCGGGCACGTTCGGGAAGCCGCGCTCGGTCAGGAAGCGGAGCAGCTCGAGCTCCGGGTTGATGCCGGGC
>JBBRYK010000034.1:0-26240 GCA_038237665.1 Gaiellales bacterium
GGAGCCGGGCCCGGTAGGCGCGAAGTGCCGGCCTGAGCGCAATCCCACGGCGCCGGCAGCGCGCGAACAGGTCAACCGCGGCCGACAGGAAGGGAACGAGCAGCGAGATCAGGCAGAGCTGGATTGTCCAGCCGCGGACGAAGCGGGTGCCGAGATAGAGGTAGCTGGAGGTGCCGCGGGCAGGCTCGAGGCCCTGGTCGAGCGAAGCGAGGAGGGACTGGGCGGCCCGGCCCAGCTGACCGACCCGCGCCGCGCAGAGCCGGCAGTCGTCGAGGTGCTTCGCCGTGTCCGCCGACGACTGATTAGGCAGGTTGCCCGAGGTCGTGAGCGTGATCGCGGAGATGCCTCGGCCGACGAACGGCGCCTGTTCGTAGAGGCTGAAAGGGAACCCGAGGTCGATCAGCTGGCCAACCGCGCTCGTTCGCCCGGGGCCCGCTCCTGCCTGGTCGAAGATGCGGGCGGCGGCGGTCTCCACGAGCGCGAGGGCCGGCGAGCGCGGCCTGTCGCCGGTGATCTCGATCCTGGGCCTTCCCGGACCGCCAATCGCGTCCAGGTTGATCACCGCCGCGATGTGGGTCCGGACGAAGGCACTGGGGAGAAAGCGCTGGACTCCCTGCCGCGCGAGCCGCGTCGCTCCGAGCCCTCCGTAAACGCCTCCGTCCGTCGAAGCGAAGACGATCCAGTGGGTGGGATTCACAGAGGCCGGTGCGCTTGCGGCGGTGCTCGCATAGGCTCGGGCGAGCTCGATCAGGGCTGCCGTCCCCGAACCGTTGTCGTTGGCGCCCGGACCGGTGCCGCCGTCGTCCCGATGCGCGGTGACGAGGATCACATCGGACGCGTTCCGGTTGAGCGGTTCCACGGCGGCGACCACGTTGGTCAACGGGACCCGACCGAGGCCCGGGATCGCGCCGAAGAACCGGTCGGTCTGGAGAAACCGGTCCTGGCGGCGCGTGACGGGTTTGACGCCGTAGCCGTAGGACTGGAGCTGGTCGAAAACCCAGCGCGTCGCTCCCAGAGCGCCCGGCGAACCCGGTGAGCGGTCGGGATGGAGGGAAGACAGCTCGCCGGCCAGGGCCTCCGCCGAGCGCTTGTCGAACGTCGGCGGCAGCGCCGGCGCCGGCAGCGGCGATGGATGCGCGATCGTCAGGAGGGCGATCAGCAGGGGAAGCGTGAGAAGCAGCCAGCTGCCGCGGTACATGCGCCCGTTGACCGGCCGTTCCAACGACCCGTGCCGCGGCCTTCGCCGCCCCCTTTGAAGCCGCGGAAGGTCTATGGCCCGGAGGGGTCTATGGCCTGGCGTATGGCCGGGCTATAGTAGGTCGGCGGCTTCCTACGGTGCCGCGCGCGGGTTTGCTGATGCCGGAGTCCTCGACCATCCTCCTCGTCGACGACGAGCAGGCCGTGCAGCAGCCGCTGGGTTTCGCTCTCGAACGCGACGGTCACCGAGTAGTCCAGGCTCGGGACGGCGAAGAGGCGCTCGCGCGGTTCGCGGAGGAGCACATCGATCTCGTGGTTCTCGACATCATGCTCCCGAAGCTCGACGGTCTCGAGGTTTGTCGGCGCCTGCGTGCCACGAGCGCGGTCCCGATCATCATGTTGACCGCACGGGACGACGAGCTCGACAAGGTGCTGGGCCTCGAGTTGGGCGCCGACGACTACATCACGAAACCATTCTCCGTGCGCGAGTTCCGTAGCCGGGTGCGTGCGCAGCTCCGGCGCGCATCCACCCTGACCGTCGAGCCGCGCGACGCCGAGACGATCCGGACGAACGGACTTGTCATCGACGCCTCGAAGCGCTCTGTCGAGCTCGAAGGCCTGCCGATCCAGCTCACCTACGTCGAGTTCGAGATCCTGCGTGTCCTGGCCTCGCACGCCGGCCGCGTCTACACCCGCCAGGCTCTGCTCCAGTCGCTGTACGACACGCCGGAGTACCGCGAGCCGCGCACGATCGACGTTCACGTCCGGCATCTGCGTGAGAAGCTGGAGCCGGACCCGCGGAATCCCGAGTTCATCCTGACGGTGCGCGGGGTCGGGTACCGCTTCCGGGACCGCTGATGCGTCTTCGCGGCGTCGGCGTACGCCTGAGCCTGGCGCTCCTGTTCGTCGTTGCGCTTGCGCTGGGCATCGTCTACCTCGTCGTCGTTCCACAGCTCCAGCGGAGCCTGATCGATGCGAAGCTGAACCAGCTCGAGCGCGCCGCCCCCGTCGTTGCTCGCGACCTGCCGTCGAACCGTTTCGTCTGGAACGACTTCGCGGCCGATGCGTCGCAGAGCGCCAACGCGCGGGTGGTGATCTTCACCAACGAGATCGGGCCTCCACTGACGCTGACCGTCGCCGGGGACTCGAGCCTCCATTCGAGCGACGTCGCAAACGATCCGATCGCGGAACAGGCTGCTGCGAGCGTGTCGCTGGGAAGGGGGACGGTGACCCGCGGTGGAGAGCAGCTCGCCGAGGTCGCATTGCCGGTCAACCGCGGCAAGGGGGTCGTCCTGCTCGCGTCGTCGCTCCACGACTCGCTTGGCAACGTCGACCTCGTCCGGCGTCGACTGCTGCTCGCGGGCGCGATCGCGCTGGCCGCGGCCCTCTTGATCGGCTACGGCGGCGCGACGGTCTTCGCGAACCGGATCCGGCGCCTCGAGCGCGCAGCAGAGCGGATTGCGGGCGGCCGCTTCGACGAGCCCGTCGTCGATCGTCACCGGGACGAGCTCGGCGAGCTCGCGGATGCCTTCGACCGCATGCGCGGACGGCTCGCGCAACTCGAGCACGCGCGCCGAGAGTTCATCGCGAACGCCTCCCACGAGCTGCGAACGCCGCTCTTCTCGCTCGGCAGCTCGGTCGAGCTGCTGATCGACGAGGAGATGGACGATGAGACCCGGAGGGAGTTTCTGACCACGATGCGCAACCAGGTGCACCGGCTGACGAAGCTCGCCACCGAGCTCCTCGACCTCTCACGCCTGGATGCCGGCCGCCTGCACGTCGTCCTCGAGCCGCTGGATCTGGGCGCGCTTGCCGACGCGGTCGTAGCCGAGTTCTGGGCCTCGGCGGAGGATCACCCCGTTGTGCTCGACACGGCCCGGCCCGCGTTCGGCGTCGGGGACGAACAGCGGGTGGTCCAGATCGGGCGGATCCTGGTCGAGAATGCGCTCGTTCACACGCCTCCGGGGACCAAGGTCGTCGTTCGGACGGAGACTCGGGCCAGTGGGGCGGTGCTCACCGTCGAGGACGACGGCCCCGTGATCCCGGCCGAGCATGTCGCCAACGTGTTCCAGCGCTTCTACCGCATCGAAGGCGGCCTGGCCTCGGGCAGCGGGCTCGGGCTCGCGATCGGGCGCGAGCTGGCCGAGCTGATGGGTGGGCGGCTGGAGCTCGAGTCGCGGCCCGGCCGCACGGTGTTCTCGCTCTGGCTGGCGGCGGCCGCCGTCGAGCCGGACCCCGGGCCGCGCCGGCGCGAGCCCGTTCCGACCTAGGGCGCCGTTTTCCCGTGAAATCGCTCAAGTTGGCCTAAATAGGGGAGCCGGGCTTCAACAGGGCGCCGCTAGAGTGCGAAACGGAGTGCGTCCCGCCGCCGTATCGCTGCTCGCCGCCGTCGTCGGGGCGGCCGCCGTCCTGATCACCGCCCGCGCGACCGGTTGGGTCGCGAAGACGACGTTGCGCACGGTCGTGGTCACCGAGCCTGCACCGGCGGTCGGTGCGTCTGCGCCTGCACCCAGCCCCGTTGCGAAGCCGCTGGTCGGCAACGGCTTCGATCCCGCCCGGATCTACGCCGCCCGCACGGCCGGGGTGGTCACCATCTACGCCTTCTTCGGTTCCGTGAGTGGTGCGAACGCTGCCCAGGGCTCGGGCTTCGTGGTCTCGCCGGACGGCTACATCCTCACGAACTCTCACGTGATCACCACGGCAGGCGCCGAGAACGGGACCGTGCATGCGGCCCATGAGGTCTACGTGGAGTTCAAGAACCACGATCGCGTACCCGCCCAGATCATCGGCTGGGACGTGTACGACGACGTCGGGTTGATGAAGGTCGATCCGGCGAGCCACCCGCTCGTCCCGGTGCCGCTCGGCGACTCGGCGGGCGTGCGGGTCGGGGAGCCGGTCGCCGCCATCGGAAGCCCCTTCGGGAACGAGAACTCGCTTTCCGTCGGGGTCGTGTCGGCCGTGCACCGCGCGATCGACTCGCTGACCGGGCCCCTGGCGTACAAGCTCACGGACGCGATCCAGACCGACGCACCGATCAACCACGGAAACTCGGGTGGGCCGCTCTTCGATGCGCGCGGCCGGGTCATCGGCATCAACGCACAGATCAAGAGCGACTCGGGGCAGGCAGAAGGCGTCGGCTTCGCCGTCCCGATCAACTCCGCCCGCCGCTCGATGACCCAGTTGATCGCTAAGGGCCGGGTGGCCTACGCGTACGTCGGGATCGGCAGCGAGGACATGACGCCGACACTCGCGCGGCGCTATGGCTACCGGCTCGGCTACGGCGCGCTGATCGACACGGTCAGCTCGGGGACGCCGGCTGCCCGGGCGGGCCTGCGCGGCGGCAATCGCCAGGTGGACTTCAACGGAACTACCTCCAACGTGGGTGGCGACCTGGTCGTCGCGATCGCCGGCCGCCAGGTGCGAAGCGCGGACGACCTCGTCCGGGTCGTCACCGAGCAGCTTCGACCCCAGCAGCGGGTCATGTTCACGGTCATCCGGGATGGCCGGCGGTTGCGCCTACCGGTCACGCTGGCCGAGCGCCCGTCGAACCGGCAAGGCGTGCGTTAGAAGCAAGTGGCACCCGGGAATGCCAGCCTTGTCTGCAATACCGGCTCGCGCAATCACCAGGATCGAGCACGTTTAGGAATGCATAGCTTCGGAAAGCTATGCCCGGGAGGTTGATGGCGTCGACTCCCAACGGTGTGAGGGTCCGGCTCGAGATCCCGGCGAAGGCCGAATACATCACGCTGGGCCGGCTTGCCCTGACCGGGCTAGCCCGCTCGGGCCAGCTCTCCGAGGAACTGGTGGCCGACCTGAAGCTGGCTTTGAGTGAGGCCTGCTCCAACTCCGTCCGTCATGCCTACCGTGACGGTCGAGACGGCGTGGTCGAGATCACATACGAGCTCGGCCCGGACAGCATCGCGATCGAAGTCGTCGACGGCGGCAACGGTTTCGACCTCAAGGCGCTCGAGGCAGAGGAAGGCGAGCTGACCGAGGGCGGGCTCGGCCTCGCGATCATCCGCGCCCTGACCGACGAGCTCGAGCTTGGTGAGCGCCACAACGGCGGCGGTGTCCGCCTGCGCTTCGTGAAGCACCTGGACCATTGACGGCAGGAGACCGGTCGACGGACTAGTGGTGGCCGTCCGGCAGAGGGCCGTATAACCCGAAGGGGCCGGTATTCTCGAGCGCCGGCGCGGCGCTCTTCCTCACTCCGATGCCTCCATCCAGATGCTGAACCTCGTCAACGTTGGCCACAAATCACTTGCCGACTACGGGACGATCGCGACCCGGGGGTTGATGGACGAGATCCGGCGTCTCGCCGAGCCGCTGCAGGGTAAGCGCGTCTTGCACCTTTCGGCCACCGCCTTCGGCGGCGGAGTCGCGGAGATCAACTACACCCTGATCCCGCTCATGCACGACGTCGGGCTCGACGTCGAGTGGCGGATCATCTACGGGCAGGAGGACTTCTTCAACGTCACGAAGACGATTCACAACGCCCTCCAGGGGAGCCCGCAGGGGCTGCTTCCCGCCGATGAGGAAGTCTTCCGGCGCTACAACGAGGAGAACGCCCGCAACCTCGAGGACGACTACGACTTCATCATCGTCCACGACCCACAGCCGGCGGCGATGATCGACCATTTTCCGGACTCGGGTGCCCGCTGGATCTGGCGCTGCCACATCGATCTCTCGACGCCCAACGAGGAAGTGCTCGGCTTCCTGATTCCTTCCCTGCAGCGCTACGACGCGACGATCTTCCACATGCGCGAGTACGTCCCGGCTTCGGCCTCGCTCCCGCCGGCGTACATCTGGCCTCCGGCGATCGACCCTCTAACCCCGAAGAACATGGCGCTGTCCCCCGAAGACGCGGCGTACATCGTCGATCAGTTCGGAATCGACGTTGCTCGCCCGCTGATCACCCAGGTCTCGCGTTTCGATCCGTGGAAGGACCCGCTCGGCGTGATCGACGCCTACCGGCAGGTGACCGCGGAGTTTCCGGACGTCCAGCTTGCGCTCGTCGGCTCGATGGCGCATGACGACCCGGAGGGTTGGGACTACTACAACCAGACCGTGTCCTATGCGGCCGGCGATCCCGACATCTTCATCCTCTCGAACCTGAACAACGTCGGCGCCGTCGAGGTCAACGCCTTTCAGGTGCATTCGGCGGCGGTGCTCCAGAAGTCGATCCGTGAGGGTTTCGGCCTGACCGTCACCGAAGGCCTCTGGAAGACGCGCCCGACCGTCGCCGGACGGGTGGGCGGGATCGTCGCGCAGATCGAGGACGGCGAGACCGGCTGGCTCGTCGACTCGTCGTCCGAGTGCGCGGAGGCCTGCCTCGAGATCCTTCGCGACCCGGAAGCCGCACGGCAGCGCGCCCTCCGCGGCAAGGAACACGTGCGGCGGAACTTCCTGACGCCGCGCCTCCTCAGGGACTGGCTCGTTCTCTTCAACCGCCTGCTCGGAAACGACACGGCCGGTGCCGAGTTGCTGGTCGTAGCGACCGCGTAGCAAGCCACCTACACTCAGAACATGGTGGGAAAGGCCTCTCTACGGATGCTCCCGCTTGCGAATCGCGCGGCCGACCTGGCGGCCGTGGCGCCCGCAGGTTGCAACGCCTGCCGGACCTGTGTGACCACCAATGTCGTCGGCATCGCGTTCGCCGGTGCCGCCGGGGTGGTTGCAGGGCTCGCGCGTCTGGCCAGGCGACTCAAACCTTTCTAGGGCAGCCCCCCGGGGGGACGCGAGCGCCCCAGCAAAAACGTTAGCCCTGATTCCGATACGTGTCTGTGCCGGTTTTGCGCCGTCTTTCGCCGGTCTCCGGGCGGTTCAGCATGCGCTCACCCGGTTACGCTTGCCGGGGTGGCAGAGCCGCGCAAGCTGATCGTTGTTTCCAACCGAGGCCCGGTGACGTTCGCGCGGGATGCAGGCGGGGCGCGAATGGCCCGCCGCGGGGGAGGCGGGCTGGTCACGGCGCTCCGGAGTCTGGTCAGCTCGCACGAGGTGACCTGGATCGCGAGCGCGATGACCGACGAGGACCGGCTCGTGGCCGCCGAAGCAGGTGGCGGCGCGGTCGAGGAGCTTGCTCGGGACGGATCGCCGTACCGGCTCCGCTTCGTCACCCATGACGAATCGGCGTACGACTGGTACTACAACGTCGTCTCCAACCCGACGCTCTGGTTCCTCCAGCACTACCTCTGGGCGCTGGCGCGGGCTCCCGACGTCGATCACGGCCTCCATCACGCCTGGGCCGAGGGCTACGTCCCCGTGAACGAGGCGTTCGCCGATGCGGTCGTCGACGAACTGGACGCCGCCCCGGACTCGGTCGTCTTCTTCCACGACTACCACCTGTATCTCGCGCCCCGCGTGGTGCGCGAGCGCCGCCCCGACGCGACGCTCGCACATTTCATCCACATCCCCTGGGCGCAGCCGGACTACTGGCGCGTCCTGCCGGACCCGATCCGCCGGGCGGTCCACGACGGCCTGCTCGCCAACGACGTCGTCGGCTTCCACACCACCCGCTGGCGCCAGAACTTCCTGCACTCGGCGGAGGAGATCGCCGGCGCCGAGAGCGACTACAAGCACGGATCGGTTCGGTACGAAGGTCGCCGGATCCAGGTCACCGCACATCCGATCTCGGTCGATCCGGACGAGTTCGAACACCTGGCCACCAACGAGACCGTGCTCGCACGCGAGCGGGAGATCCTCGACCGGCACCGCGGCCGGATCATCCTCCGCGTCGATCGAACCGACCCCTCCAAGAACGTCGTTCGCGGCTTTCGCGCCTTCGAAGTGTTCCTGGACGCCCATCCGGAGCTTCACGGCGAGGTGACGATGCTCGCCCTCCTCGACCCGTCCCGGCAGGACATTCCGGAGTACTCCGAGTACCTGGGCGCGATCCAGCGCGCCGCGCGGGAGGTCAACGACCGCTTCCAGGGCGGCGGGTGGATGCCGATCGACCTCCAGATCGACGACGACTTCCCTCAGGCGGTGGCGGGCTACAAGCAGTTCGACGTCCTGCTGGTGAACGCCATCTTCGACGGCATGAACCTCGTCGCCAAGGAGGCGCCCCTCGTGAACGAGCGCGCGGGCGTCCTGGTGCTGTCCGAGAACGCCGGTGCCCACGAGGAGCTCGGGGAATGGGCCTTGACGGTGAACCCGTTTGATCTCACCGGCCAGGCTGAGGCGATCTACGAGGCGCTGACGATGCCGGAGCAGGAGCGCCGTCGCCGCCAGGAGGCGATCCGCGCCCATGTCCGCGAGCACGACCTGCTGCACTGGATCTCGGCCCAGCTCGCCGACCTCGAGCGCGGGGCCGATCACGCGGGCACTAAGTTACGGCAGCGATGAGCGACCTCTCGCACGTCGACGAATCGGGACGTGTCCGGATGGTCGACGTCGGCGGAAAGCCGCTCTCGCGCCGGCGCGCGACGGCGACCGCAACCGTTCGCATGGCGGCCGAGACGGCGGCGCAGCTGCGCGAGCTGCCAAAGGGAGATGCGCTCGTGACCGCACAGCTGGCGGGCGTGATGGCCGCGAAACGCACGTCCGAGCTGATCCCCCTCTGCCATCCGCTTTCGCTTTCGCACATCGAAGTGCAGCTCGACGTCCAGCCAGAGGCGGTGCAGATCACCGCCGGCGCGGAGACAACGGCACAGACCGGGGTCGAGATGGAAGCCCTGACCGCCGCCACCGTTGCCGCGCTGACCGTCTACGACATGGCGAAAGCGATCGACAAGGAGATGTCGATCGAAGGTGTCCGTCTGCTCGAGAAGACGAAGGAACCGGTTTGAAGACCGCGGTCCTGACCGTTTCCGACGGGGTTTCCGACGGCACCCGTGAGGACTCGAGCGGTGACCTCCTCGCCTCGCTGCTGGAGGACGAAGGCCACGAGGTGGCCCGCCGCGTGGTCCCGGATGACCAGGATGCGATCTCCGCAGCGATCGTCGACCTCGCCGGCGAGGCGGCGTTCGTGCTCACGACCGGGGGAACCGGCCTTGCACCGAGGGACGTGACGCCGGAGGCGACGATGGCGGTCCTCGACCGGCGGGCGCCGGGCATCGCAGAGGCGATCCGCGCCGACGCGATCGCGAAGACGCCCCACGGGCTGCTCTCGCGAGGCGTCGCCGGCACGCGCCGCGGGACGCTGATCGTCAACCTCCCCGGCTCCCCGGGGGGGTGCAGGGACGGCTTCGCCGTGCTGAGGCCCGCCCTGGCGCATGCCCTCGAGCTGCTCGCCGGCGACCGCCGGCCGCAGCACCGCCAGACGTGACGACTGCAGCATCGACCTATCCGGTGCGGTTTGCGCGCCTCGTCAAGATCGAGCACACGGTCTTCGCGCTCCCGTTCGCCTACGCCGGTGCCTTTCTCGCCGTCGGCGACGTCCCGAGCGGGCACGACCTGGTCTGGATCACCCTGGCCATGATCGGCGCCCGCTCGTTGGCGATGAGCCTCAACCGGCTGATCGACGCGGGCATCGACGCCCGCAATCCGCGCACGGCCTCGCGCGAGCTTCCGAGCGGGTTGCTCACGCCTCTCCAGGTGGGCGCCTTCTGCGCCGCCTCCCTCGCGCTTTTCCTGGCCGCCGTCTGGCAGCTGGACCCGCTCGTGCGCTGGCTCTGGCCGATTCCGGTCGCCGGCTTCGTGATCTACCCGTACCTCAAGCGCTGGAGCTCCATCTGCCACCTCTGGCTCGGCGCGGTCGACGGGCTCGCTCCCGTGGGTGCGTGGGTGGCCATCACCGGCAAGCTCCCCTGGGAGGCCTGGGCGCTCGGCGGAGCGGTCGCCGCCTGGGTGGCGGGCTTCGACTGCTTCTACTCGCTGTTCGACGTCGAGGTCGACCGGGGCCAGCGGCTGCACTCAATCGCGACCCGGTTCGGCGTCCGCGGCGCCTTCATCGGTGCCCGGATTCTCCACCTGCTCGCGATTGCGCTCCTCGTCACGGCGGGCCTCGGTCTGCCGGTCGGGGCGCTCTACTGGCTCGGCGTGGCCTCCGTCGGCCTGCTTCTGGGCTACGAGCACACGCTCGTTCGTCCCGCCGACCTGCGCCGGCTCGACGCGGCGTTCTTCACCATGAACGGCGTGATCGCGCTCGTCTTCTGCGCCTTCGTGGCCGGGGATGCCGTCGCGTGATCCGGGCGCGGGACCTCGGCCGCAGATACGGCCGCAAGCGGGTTTTCGCCGGGATCGACTTCGACGTCGAGGACGGCGGCTGCCTGCTCGTCACCGGCGCCAATGGATCGGGCAAGACGACGCTCCTCCGCCTCTGTGCCGGCCTGGCGATTCCGACCTCCGGCACGATCGAGGTCGCGGCGGGTCGCGAGGAGATCGGATACCTCGCTCACGAGCCACTCGTCTACCGCGAGCTCACGGCACTCGAGAACCTGACGCTTTACGCGCGCCTGTATCGCGTCCCTCAGGGCCGCGAGCGGATTGGCATGCTGCTCGAGCGCTTCGGCCTCTGGGAAGAGCGGAACGAGCGCGCCGGCTCGTTCTCCCGGGGAATGCTCCAGCGCCTCGCGCTCTGCCGCGCCCTGCTGCACGAACCGCGGCTGCTCCTCCTCGACGAGCCGTTCAACGCGCTCGACGAGGAGGGTGCGGCGCTTCTCGACCGCGAGCTCGCCGAGCTCCGCCGGCGCGCCACGTTCGTCGTCGCCACTCACGACCCCCGCCGCGTCGAGCCACTCGCGACCCAGCGGCTGGCCGTTGCGTGAAACGCTGGGCCGGAGACGTCGGCGCACTCGCCCGCAAGGACCTGCTCCTCGAGCTGCGGGCCCGCGACACGCTGCCGGCGATGCTGCTCTTCGTCGTCGCAACCCTTGTCGTCTTCCACTTTGCGCTCCCCGCCGGAAGCTCGAACCTCGCCGCCCAGGGCCTGCTCTGGGTGGCGCTCCTGGTCACCGCGCTCCTCGGCCTGACGCGTGCGTTCGTGGCCGAGCGCGAGCAGAGCCTGCTCGACGCTCTCGTGCTCGCACCGTGCGACCGGAGCGCGATCTGGGCGGCGAAGGCGCTGGCCGTGCTCGCTTTTCTCGTCTCGGCAGAGATCGTTGCGCTACCGGTCTTCGCGCTCTTCTTCTCCGGCATCGGCTGGAAGATCGTCGCCGGCGTAGCTCTCGCCGACGTCGGCATCTGCACGGTCGGCACGCTGGTCTCGGCCATGGCCGCCGCGGGTCGCGCGCGCGAGCTGCTGCTTCCCCTGCTCTTCCTTCCGCTCGCAATCCCGATCGTGATCGGCGGCGTCGGTGCAAGCGTCGCCGACCACCCCGGCCGCTACCTCGGCTTCCTGGCGCTCTACGACCTCGTCTTTGCGATCATTTGCTGGGCTTCCTTTGAGTATGTGGTTACGGAATAGCCCGCTCCCCGCTCTGGCCGCGGCTGCCGGTGTTCTCGTTTGCACGGCGCTGGCGCTGGCGTTCTTCTACGTCCCGACCGACGCCGACCAGGGCTTCTCGCAGCGGATCTTCTACATCCACGTTCCGATCGCGCTGACGGCGTACGCCTGCTTCGGCTGGGGCGCCTGGAAGGCACTCCTCCACCTCTGGAAGCGGACGGAGGGAGCCGATCTCGAGAGCTATGTCGCCATCCACCTGGGGGTCATCTTCGGTGTGCTGACCCTCGCCACCGGCTCGATCTGGGCCCGCATCTCGTGGGGCAAGTGGTGGGTCTGGAGCGAGAAGCAACTCGTGCTCTTCTTGGTGCTCTTCCTCTTCTACTCGGCCTACTTCATGCTCCGCTTCTCGGTGGAGCCGGGGCCGCAGCGGGCGAACCTGTCCGCGGTCTACGCGCTCTTCGGCGTCGTCCTGATTCCGATCTCGTTCCTCGCCATCCGCCTCGCGGAGAACTTCATCCATCCGGTCGTCTTCAACCGCGACGGCCCGCAGATGGCCGGCTCGCAGTTCGCCACCTTCTGCGTCTCCCTCGCCGCAATGATCGCCCTGGCGGCGACGCTCTACCGGATCGAGCTCGCCGGCAAACGGCTCGATGCCCGCCTGCGCGAGCTGAAGGAGCTGCTGGCATGACGACCTCCGAGAAGTACGTGACCGCGGCCTACCTCGTGGTCTTCGGGGCCGTGCTCGTCTACGTGCTGATCATCGCGACGAAGCTCGCGCGGCTCGAGCGCGACGTGGCCGAGCTGACCCGCCTCGCCCGTGAGCGCAAGGATGGTTGAGCTCCTCTTCTGGCCCGCTCTGGTCGCCTACAGCGAGGCCGCGGTTGCCTATATAGGCAACGCACACAGGCCGGGGATCGCGGGTCGGCTCGGAACCTGGGGCGTACGCGTCGGCTGGCTCGTGCAGACGGCGCTGCTCACCGTGCAGGCAGCACGCTCGGACGGCTTTCCTTGGGCTACCTGGGCCGGCTCGCTGAATCTCTTCGTCTGGCTCGTCGTCGGCGCCTACCTGATCTGGGGCTGCCGGCCGCGCTACCGGCTGCTGGGCCTCGCCGTCATGCCTCTGGCCGCGCTGCTCCTTGCCCTGGCCCGGATCGGCGGCGGAACCGGCCTCGCCACGCACAGCCGCTACTCGAGCGTCTTCCTGGTCTTGCACGTAGGGCTCGTGCTGGCGGCCTTCGCCGGCTTCACGCTCGCCGCGGGCCTGTCCGTCCTCTATCTCTGGCAGGAGCGCCGCCTGAAGAAGGGAGCCCCCGGCCTCCTGCGGCTCCGTCCTCCGTCGCTGCTGACCCTGGAGGCGCTCTCCGGCCGGACGATCGTCTTCGCGCTCCCTGCGCTGACCCTTGGCATCGCCGTCGGGTTCCTCCGACTGGGCGAGGACCGCGAGCGGTTCGACGCGCTGATGGCCGTAACGCTTCTGACCTGGGTCGTCTACGGCGCGTACCTCCTGCTGCGCTACGAGCTCGGTTGGCGCGGGCGTCGCGCCGCGTACCTGGCTCTGATCGGGTTCGCGCTCGTGATCACCGTCCGGCTGGCCCTCCCGGTGACCCACTTCTCATGACGATCCTCCGCCTCGTCGGCCTGTCCCACCATGTCGCGCCCGTCGAGCTGCGCGAGCGCGTCGCGCTGGACGCCGACGGTGCCGCCGCGCTGTCGCGGTCTCTCGCTGCGGAGGGCGGCGAGGCCGTGTGCCTGTCGACGTGCAACCGCACCGAGCTCTACCTCGTCGGTATCGACGAGCACGAGGCCCTGGCGGCGCTCGGGGCGGATGACGAGCTCGCACGGGTTCTCTACCGTCTGTCGGAGGAGGGCGCTGCGTTGCACCTCTTCCGGGTCGCCGCCGGGCTCGACTCGATGGTGCCCGGCGAGGGGGAGATCCTGGGCCAGGTGCGCGACGCCTATGAGGCGGGCGCCGCCGGTTCGGTGCTCGACCGGCTCTTCCGCCAGGCGTTGCACGTCGGCAAGAAGGCGCGAACGGAAACTGCGATTGCGGAGAGCCCGGCGTCGATCTCCTCGGCCGCCGCGGCGCTCGCGCAGCAGGTCTTCGGCGAGTTGCGAGGCCGAGGGGTGCTGGTGCTCGGCGCCGGCAAGGCGGCTGAGCTCGCCGCCCGGAGTCTGGCCTCGCGCGGCGCCGCGATCGCCTTGGTCGCGAATCGCAGCCTCGAGCGTGCGCAGGAGCTGGCGGTCGCCCTGGGCGCGCAGGTGACCGGTCTGGACGGGGTCGAGGAGCGACTCGGCGACGTCGACATCGTCGTGTCGGCAACGAGCGCCCCCGGCTTCGTGCTCGGCCGCGCCCAGGTGGAGCGGACGCTCCGCGCCCGCAAGGCGCGGCCCTTGTTCCTGATCGACATCGCCGTCCCGCGCGACCTCGAGCCGGCGATCAACGAGCTCGAGGGCTGCTACCTCTACGACATCGACGATCTCGAGGCGGTTGTCGCGGAAAGTCTGGCCGGACGCCGGCGTGAAGCGGCGCGTGCCGAAGTCCTCGCGGCGGACGAGGCCGGCCGCTTCAGCGAGTGGCGGGCCTCCCGCGAGGTGGTTCCGGCGATCGCGTCCCTTCGGGCCTGGGCCGAGGAGATCCGCACCGGCGAGCTCGCCAGGGCGGAGGGCCGGCTCGGCCGGCTGACCGAGCACGAAAGGCGCGCGGTCGAGTCGATTACCGCCCAGATCGTCAATAAGCTGCTGCATCTGCCCACCGTCCGCATGAAGGAGGCGGCGGCAACCGCCGACGGAGCCGTGTACGCCGACGCGCTCGAACATCTCTTCGGCCTCGGGGAGGAGAGAACGTGAAGGTCGCAGGATCGCGCGCGGTACCGCTCCCGGTTCAGGCGCCGACGGTCTTCCTGCGGGTCCGGCTGCGGCCTGGCTGCAGCGCGGCGCGGCGCGGGAGGCGCTCCTGTGCTCGTACGGCTCGGGTCGCGCGGCAGTAGGCTCGCGCTCACGCAGGCCTCGCTCGCGGCGGAGGCGCTGCGGCGGCCGGGCGTGGAAATCGCCCTCGTCCCGATCACGACGGCGGGCGACCGAGACCGCACGAAGCCGTTCGGAGAGATCGGCGCGCGAGGTGTGTTCGTGAAGGAGATCGAGGAGGCGCTGCTCGACCGCCGGATCGACGTCGCGGTCCACTCCGCCAAGGACATGACCTCGACCGACACGGCCGGGCTGGCGGTCGGCGCGTATCTCGCCCGCGAGGATCCACGTGATGCGCTCTGCGGATCCGAGAGCCTCCGGCCGGGCATGCGGGTCGGCACGGCCTCGGTTCGCCGGCGCGCCCAGCTGCTCGCCCTCGAGCCCGAGCTCTCGATCGAGCCGCTTCGCGGCAACATCGACACCCGGCTCCGCAAGCGGGGCGAGCGGGGCCTGGACGCGATCGTCCTGGCCGCCTGCGGGCTCGACCGGCTCGGCCTCTCGGACGAGATCGGCCGGCGCTTCGATCCCGTCGAGCTCCTGCCGGAGGCGGGGCAGGGCGCCCTCGCCCTTCAGGTGCGTGCCGGCGAGGAGGAGCTCGCCCTCGCTGCCGACGACGCGGAGACGCGCCGTCGGGTCGAGGCCGAGCGAGCCTGCGTGGCTCTGATCGGCGGCGGCTGCCTCGCCCCCGTCGCGGCCCATCACGACGGCGAGCGGCTCGAGGCGCTGATCGCCGCCGAGGACGGGAGCTGGATCCACCGCCGGGCCGGCGACGATCCGGCCGCCCTCGCCGCGGAACTGATGGCGCTGGTTTCGTGAAGGTCGTCGTCACGCGGCCGCGTGACCAGGCGAGCCCGCTGGTCGAGCGGCTCGAGCGCCTCGGGCACGAGGTGGTTGCTTGCCCACTGATCGAGATCGAGCAGTTGAGCTCGGACCCGATCGAGCTCCAGGGGTACGACTGGGTGATCGTCACGAGCCCGAACGGCGCGCGCGAGCTGGCCCGGCGCGCGCACGGCGATTGGCCGCGGGTTGCGGCCGTCGGCCCCGGCACCGCGGAGACCCTTCGCTCCGCGGGCATCGAGCCGGCCCTCGTGCCGACGGTTTCCTCGCAGGACGGCCTCCTGGCCGAGTTTCCCCGCGGCGCCGGACGCGTGCTCTTCGCCGCGGCGGAAGGTGCGCGCCGGCGTCCGATCGAGGAGCTCGGTGCCGACTTCATCCCGCTCTACCGAACCCGTCTTGTCCGCCCGGAGCACGCGCCGGAGGGCGACGTGGTCGTCCTCGCCTCCGGCTCCGCAGCTCGTTCCTTCGCCGAACTGGGAGCGGCGATCCCGGCGGTCACGATCGGCCCGGAGACGACCCGTACGGCGGAGCGGTGTGGCCTTCGCGTCCTCGGCGAGGCTCGGACCCACGACCTGGACGGACTCGTCACGGCCGTCGAGCTTGTAGCCTCGCTGCCGCGTTGACTTCCTTCATCACGTTCCTGACCGATTTCGGCCTCGAGGACGACTTCGTCGGCACCTGCCACGGTGTGATCAAGGGAATCGCCCCGGACGCCCAGATCATCGACATCACCCACGGCATCCCGCCCCAGCAGGTGCTGCAGGGGGCGCTCATTCTCGCCAACACCGTCTCCTACATGCCGGAGGGCGTTCACCTGGCCGTCGTCGATCCGGGTGTGGGCACGGAGCGGCGGCCGCTCGCGCTCAGGGACGCCACCGGCCGGATCTACATCGGTCCGGACAACGGGCTCCTGCTTCCGGCGGCGGACAGGCTCGGCGGAGTCGCCGAAGCCCACGAAATCGCCAACCGCACCTACGCTCTCGATCCCGTCTCCAGGACGTTTCACGGCCGCGACATCTTCGCCCCGGCCGCCGCGCATCTGGCGAACGGGCTCGAGCTGTCCGAGCTCGGCCCGGCGGTCGACCCGCAGGGCCTGGCCAGGCTCGACATTCCCGCCCCCGAAATCGGCTCGACTCGGATGCGGGCGACGATCCTCTACATTGACCATTTCGGCAACATCCAGCTGAACCTGACTCGAGCCGACCTCGAACGGATTGGTGTCGACCCGGGCGACCAGCTGGAGCTGGAGCACCGCTCCGATCGGTACTACGCGGTCGCCGCCCGCACCTTCGAGGACGCGCGCAAGGGCGACGTGATCCTCTACGAGGACGCCTACCGGAACGTCAGCGTGGCGATCAGCGGCGGCGATGCGGCCTCGCTGTTCAGGGCCGCGGCGGGCGGAGACCTGATCATCTCCTTCCGGCAGTGAGCCTCGTCGAGACGGTCAACCGGCGGTTCGCGCGCCTCGCTACGAACGTCGTGCTGCGCTGGCCCCGGGCCTGGCGCGTCCTCGGCCGCCTGGTCTCGTTCCAGTTCGGGCGGCTGGCGCCGAAGTGGGACCGGATCATCGGCCCCGAACACCTTGCTTCCCTGGACGCCGCTCTCGAGAGCATCGATCCGCCACCTCGACGCGTGCTCGACCTCGGGACCGGCACCGGGGCGGCCGCGTTAGCGATCGCCCGGCGCTGGCCCGAGGCGGAGGTCGTCGGAGTGGACATCGCCCCGCAGATGGTCGAGGAGGCGCGGCGGAAGACCCCGCCGGAGGTCGCCGGCCGAGTTCGCTTCCAGGTCGCGGATGCGGAGCGGTTGCCGTTCGAGGGTGGGGCTTTCGACCTCGTCACTCTCCTGAACATGATCCCGTTCTTCGACGAGCTCGCCCGGGTCATCGCCCCGGGAGGCACGGTCGTCTTCAGCTTCTCCGGCGGCGCCGGGACGCCGATCTACGTGCCGTTCGAACGGCTCCGGGCCGAGCTCGGCGCCCGCAAGTTTCCGCACTTTGCCGAATTTTCGGCGGGCCGCGGCACGGCGCTCCTAGGGGTCTGTTCGGCCGCTGCGCGGCATTGAGCGCTTCGCTTTTCCGGGGGGCTCTCGCCCCCCGGGTCCCCCCGGTGTTTCCATGGACCGTGGTTATCGCGGAGCAAGCTCCGCTCGAATGGGGGGACTCCCGTCCCCCCTTGGCCCCCCTGGCTGGCATGGCTCCGCGGAGTGATGAAAACCTGCGGAGAGTTTTCGGGCTGCCAACTCCTTCCGAAGAAGCTTCCTGGTTTCCCGCCGGAGGGACGTGGCGAATGGCGAGGGCCGGAATCGAACCGGCGACACCACGGTTTTCAGCCGTGTGCTCTACCAACTGAGCTACCTCGCCAAGCGGCGGCCAGTCTAGCCGAGGCATTCCAGAGAATTGACCCACCTCGCGAGCGGCCGATGTGCTGTCGCGAGGGATTTTGGGGGTAAAGGTTGAACTGGTGATGGCCGATGAGATCTGAACCGCTGCCCTACCAGGGCGGCTGACGATGAGGAGGCCGGCAATGGACCCCTTGTACGATCTCTTTCAGGGAATGGGCGCTCGCGCCGAGACTGTCCGGGCGAAGCCGGCCGTCGCGGGGTGGCTCGAAACGCGCGCCAGCGCAGCCGGAGGGGTCCTGGCCGCGATCAGAAGCCACACTCGGCACGGAATGGTCGGCGGGCGCAACACCCAGCTGCCAAGTCCGGGGTTGCCAACGAGTGCAAGGAGATCGTAGTCCGGTAGCGGGCTACCTCTCCAAAGCTCTCAGCAGTAATCGAAGAAAAAGAAAACCCTGCTTGAGCGCGTTTTCCGTGGCGCCGGCGCGCCCGGACTCGAACCGCGGACTCGTTGATTACAGGTCAGCGGGGATAACCATGGGCTCGTCCGCGTTTATCTACGATGGTCGCGGACCGTGTCGCTCACGAGGAGGAGCCCAATGAAGCGTGTCATCGTTCTGGTTGCGATCGTCGCTGCCGCGCTGGCTGCGCCTGCGCTCGCCGCCAACCCGATCGCCAACTCGACCTACGTCGCTTTCTGCAGCAACCCCACGTGCTCGGTCGGTCTTCACGTGAGCGCGAACCGGAAGAACGCCGTGTTCTACTCCGCCTCGATCGGGAGCTGCTCGGTGAAGGTCACGGGCGCGAAGCCCATGCCCATCTCCTCGGGGAAGATCTCCTACGACGGGAACGTGCCGAACGTGGTCAAGGGCCGCACGATCCATCTGACGCTGAGCGCGAAGTGGACGTCCTCGCGTCAGGTGAAGGGCACGCTGAAGCTCTCGGGCAAGGGGTGCAGCGGCAAGACGGTGTCCTTCACCGGAGGACTCGGCCAGGGTTAGCGCTAGCCGCGGCGCAGCGCTGCGAGGCGCTCGACGAGGCGCTCGACCAGCTCGCCCTTGAGCAGCACCGCGTCGGCGCCCGCCTCGCGTGCGGCCGCGTGAAGCGGCTCGGACGGATCACCGGTCAGCGCGATCAGGCACAGCTGGGGATGGTCCTGGCGGAGGCGGGCTACCGCGGCCACGCCGTCCAGCTGCGGCATGTGCAGATCGAGCATGTCCCCGTCCGGCCCACCGTTCGTGCTCGTGCCTGAAAGTTAGCCTTGCCGCAGATGGTGAAACAGCTCGACCAACGACCGATCGCGATCGTCGGGGCAACGGTCGACCTCGGGGCCGGCCGCCGCGGAGTCGACATGGGGCCTTCGGCGATCCGTTATGCGGGTCTGGAGCAGCGCCTGACCGAGCTCGGCCGCCGCTGCGTGGATCTCGGCAACGTCGAGACCGCCGTGGCCGAGGCAGCCGTCGTCGGTGACGAGAGCGCCCGTTACCTCGAAGAGATCAAGGCGACCGCCGAGCGGCTCGCCCGCGTCGTCCGGGAGATCGAGGAGAAAGGCGCGATGCCGCTGGTTCTCGGCGGCGACCATTCGATCGCGCTCGGGACCCTGGGTGGACTTGCGTCCGTCCGTGGCCCGGGCGGCGTCATCTGGCTGGACGCTCACGGGGATCTCAACAGGCCCGAGACCAGCCCGACCGGGAACGTCCACGGCATGCCTCTCGCCGCCGCCCTCGGCCTTGCCGGACCCGGCTTCGAGAGCACCGAGTGGCCCACCCCGGCGGTCGATGCCGGCCGGGTCGCACTCGTCGGGGTCCGGCAGCTCGACGAGGGCGAGCGGCGACTGCTCAGCCAGTTGAACGCCCGTGTGTTCACGATGAGCGACATCGACCGGCTCGGCCTCGACAGCGTCATGCACGATGCGCTCGAGCACGTCGCGGGCCCCAACTTCGTGCATGTGAGCCTCGACATGGACGTGGTCGACCCGGACGCAGCCCCAGGGGTCGGCACGCCCGTGCGGGGGGGCCTCTCGTACAGGGAGGCGCACCTCGCGTGCGAGCTGATCGCCGAGTCCGGCCTGATGGAGTCGCTCGAGGTCGTCGAGGTCAATCCGATCCTCGACCGCGAGAACCAGACCGCGAAGCTTGCCGTCGAACTCGTCGCCAGCGCGCTCGGGGCGCGGATTCTCTAGCCCAGGAAGCGGTCCAGCGCCTCGGTCGTCTCGCCGAGCGCGTCCCAGAAGACGGTGTGGCCGCCCGGGACGTAGACGATCTCGAGCAGGTCGCCTAGCGCGTTCCGGTACGGCTCGATGTGGTCGTCGAGGACGAGCCAGGACAGCTCGCCGAGCACGAGCAGGGTCGGAATCCGGGCAGGCGCCGGCGGGGCCACCGCCATCTCGCTCCACGACGCGACAACCGCGCTCTTGCAGTAGCGGTAGCGCAGCCGTCCGTCCCGTCCTCGTTCCAGGTGAGCCGCCTCGTCCTCGAGCAGGAGCTCCCGCGGCGCGAGGAGGACGCGCCCCGAGTCGTACCGGGCCTGCACCGCCTCCTCGACCGAATCGAACGAGGCCTCCTGCCGCTCCAGCTCGGCCATGTCGAACGCCACGTGAGCCGGCACCTGGAGCGCCGGGTCGAGGAGGACGAGCCGCTCGACGCGGTCCGGGTCGCGGGCGGCGAGCTCGGCCACGAGCCGCCCGCCGAAGCTATGGCCGAGCCAGACGCCGCGGTCGACTGCGACCGTCTCGAGCACGTCCGCCAGCTGGGTCTCGATCGTCCAGGGCGGCTCCCACTCGGACAGGCCGTGCCCGCGCAGATCCGGGGCGAGGACGTGGAACCGTGTGCTCAGCCGGTCGGCGAGACGGTGGAAGCGGCCTCCGTAGCTCGTGACCCCGTGCAGGCAGACCAGCGATGGCCAGTCCGGGTCGCCCCATTCGTGCAGGTGGAGCCTCATCTCTGTCAGCCTAGTGGGCCTCGATGCTCGCGCTCCTCTACGACATCCACGGGAACCTTCCGGCTCTGGAGCGGGTGCTCGAGGATGCGGACGGCGCGGGAACCACGCGGTATCTGCTCGGAGGTGACTACGCATCGTGGTCGCCCTGGCCGCGCGAGACGATCGAGCGCCTGCGCGGGTTGCCGGAGACGACCTGGGTCCGGGGTAACGGCGAGCGCTGGTTGCGCGAGCCGCCGGCCGACCGCCCGGAGGTGATGGAGGCGCTGGCCGGGCTCGAGTCGGGGCTGGGCACGGACGAAGGCTGGCTCTACTCGCTGCAGGCCCGCGTGGAGCTCGACGGCGTGCTCTACGTGCACGGGTGTCCGCTCCGGGACGACGACAGCTTCGGCCGCGAGCCGGCCGACGAGGACGAGCGCCGCCTCGACGGCGTCGGTGGCCGTACGGTCGTGTTCGGCCACAGCCACCTTCAGTTTCGCCGCCCCGGGCCGACCGGGACCAACCTGCTCAACCCCGGCAGCGTCGGGATGCCGCTCGACGGTGACGTCCGCGCCGCCTATGCCCTGCGCCGGGACGACGGCGAGTTCGAGTTCCGGCGCGTCGAGTTCGACATCGAGCGTGCGGCGGCGGCCTACGAGGCGATGGGCGGCACCTTCGGGGCGATGGCCGCCGGGCGCATTCGCCGCGGCTCCGACTGACGCGACTCCTGGTGGAGCGCAACTCCGGCCACGACCAGGGCGATTCCGCCCAGCTCGGCCGCTGACGGGATCTGGGCGAGAACGCCGATCCCCACGAGCGTTGCCGTAGCGGGCAACATCGAGACAAGCAGGGCATACGTCGAGCGCGACATCCTCGCCATCGCGAGCTGGTCGCACACGTATGGAATGACCGACGAGGTGATCCCGACGCCGATGCCCGCACCGATCGCAATCGGGTCGGTGAGCGCCGGCAGGGCACTCCACCCGCCGAGCGGCGTGACAACGACGAACGCAACGAGCATGGCCGCAGCAAGCCCGTCGATGCCGGCGGATGCGCCCTCCCGCGCGAGCGAGTGGGCGAGCACGATGTAGAGCGCGAACAGCCCGGCATTGGCAAACGCCAGGGCGAAGCCGAGCGGCTCGCCGGTGAGTCGGACCTGCGTTAGGAGCGCAACCCCGGCGACGGCTACCGCGAGCGCGGCGCCGTTTCGCGGCGAGCGGACGCCGATCGCGGCGAGCCCGACGACCGGCAGGAACTCGATCGCGGCGACGGTGCCGAGCGGAAGCCGGTCGATCGCCACGTAGAAGCACACGTTCATGACCGCGAGCACCGCTCCCACGACCAGGACGAGCGGGTCGAAGCGGCGCCACGGACGCCGCCATGCTGCGAAGATGGCAGCAGCGGTCGCGATCCGCAGCCACGCTACGCCCGGAGGAGACACGCGCGCGAAGAGGAGCACCGCGAACGCCGGACCGAGGTAGTGGAAGACCGCGCTTCCGACGAAGTACGAGTACGCCGGCGCGCCGGCCAGGCGTCGCTGAATGGCTGCGCTGGACATCCGAAGATTGTCCCGGTACCGGCGCGTGTTGAGAATGGCGAAGCGAAGGCGGGGAACCATCATCGCTTGAGTTACCGACGGAAAGTTGCGACGATGGACTTCGATTCGGTGCCGATCGACGCCACCAACCGACGGATCCTGCAGGAGCTGATCGCCGATGCCCGGCTGACGATGGCCGAGCTCGGGCGGAGAGTTAATCTCTCGGCCCCGGCCGTTGCCGAGCGCGTCCAGCGGCTCGAGCAGGCCGGCGTGATCACCGGCTACCGCGCAACCGTTAATCCAAAGCTGCTCGGCTTCCCGTTCGAGGCGGTCGTGCGGATCACTCCCGCCACGCGCCAGCTCGAGCGAATCCGGGAGCTCGCCGCCGAGACCCCTGAGGTCGTCGAGTGCCACCGGATCACGGGCGAGGACTGCTTCCTGTTGAAGCTCCGCCTCCGCTCGATGGACGATCTCGAGGGCGTCCTCGATCGCTTCACGCCCTTCGGGCGCACGACCACCTCGATCGTGCACTCGTCACCGGTTCCGCGCCGCGAGGTCCCTCTGGACCTTTCCTAGCTCCTCTGCTTCGGGCCGCTACCGCCGGGCTCGTAGTACTTCGTTCCCTTCAGCTCGTCCGGTAGGTAGTCGACCTCGAAACCGGCCGGGTCGGAGTGGGGATACACGTACCCAACGCCGTGCCCGAGCTTCTTGGCGCCCGGGTAGTTGGCGTCGCGAAGCTCTTTCGGCGGCCGGACGTTGCCGCGCCCGCGAACGTCCCTCGTCGCCGCGGAGAGCGCGCGGATGACCGCGTTCGACTTCGGTGCGCAGGCGAGGTAGATGGCCGCCTGGGCCAGGTTCAGCCGTGCCTCCGGCAGTCCCACGTGCTCCACCGCGTGCGCGGCGGCGACGGCGACCTGCAACGCCTGCGGGTCGGCGTCACCCACGTCCTCGGAGGCGAGGACGATCATCCGCCGGGCGATGAAGCGTGCGTCCTCGCCGCCTTCGAGCATGGCCGCGAGGTAGTAGACCGAGGCGTCGGGGTCGGAGCCGCGCATCGACTTGATGAACGCGGAGATGAAGTCGTAGTGGGCGTCCTCACCCTTGTCGTAGAGCAGCGGGCGCTTCCGGGCGGCGTCCTCGATGTGGCGCTCCTCGAGCGGCACTCCCTCGGCCCTCGCCGTCTGCCAGGCGAGCTCGAGGATGTTCAGCGCGTTTCGCGCATCGCCGCCTGCCCGCGATGCGATCGCCGCGACATGCTCGTCGCGGACGTCCGCGTCGAGCTCGGCTGCCCCGCGCCGCACGACGACCGCGAGATCCTCGAGCGAGTGAGGCTCGAGCGTGTAGATCTGGCTGCGCGAGAGGAGCGCCGAGTTGACTTCGAAGTAGGGGTTCTCGGTCGTCGCGCCGATCAGCGTGATCAGGCCCTCCTCGACCGAGGGCAGCATCGCGTCCTGCTGCGCCTTGTTGAAGCGGTGGATCTCGTCGAGGAAGAGGATCGTCCGCTGCCCGCTCGTGCCGAGCCGCTCGCGCGCGGCCGCGATGATCGCCCGAACGTCGGCAACCGACGCCGACACGGCCGACAGCTCCTCGAAGGCCGCACCCGTCGCGTTGGCGACCACCCTGGCGAGCGTCGTCTTCCCGCTCCCGGGCGGACCGTGGAGGATCATCGACCTGACGGTGTCGGTCTCGATCGAAACCCGGAGCGCCGAGCCGGGCCCGAGCATGTGCAGCTGGCCCACGAACTCGTCGAGCGTCCTCGGTCGTAGGCGGAGCGCGAGCGGTGCTACCTCTGGGAGCCGCTGGCGCGCAGCGTCCGCGAACAGGTCGGACATGGCCCGCGAAGTATGCTCCGCGCGATGTCTCGTCAGGAGCAGACAGGCCTTGACGACGAGTTCGCGCCGATCCTTTCCGGGACCGGCGCGAGCGACTACGAACGCTACCTCCGGACGGACGAGCTCCTGGCCCTTCAGAAGCCGCCGGAGGAGCGCGCGCACCACGACGAGCTCCTGTTCCAGACCGTCCACCAGTCCTCGGAGCTCTGGCTCAAGCTGGCGTGGAGCGAGGTCGAGGAGGCGATCGGGCGGCTCGGTGCCGCTGAGATCGCGCCCGCGCTCCGCCTGCTCCGCCGGAGCTCGCTCTGTCTGAAGTTCAGCACCGAGCAGCTGGACATGCTCGAGCAGATGTCGCCCTGGGAGTACACCTCCTTCGTCCGGCCCGTTCTCGGACACGGCAGCGGGTTCGATTCGCCCGGCTGGAAGAACCTCCGGCGTGTGGCGCCCGAGCTCGGTGAGGCGTTCGCGACGCTGAGGCGTGAGTCCGGGCTCTCGGTGGAGGACGTCTACGTGCGCGGCCGCGAGCTCGAAGAGCTCTATCAGCTCGCCGAGGCCCTGACGGAGCTGGACGAGCGAGCGACCCTCTGGCGCATCCGCCACTTCAAGGTCGTGGAGCGGATCATCGGCGGCGAGGTCGTCGGCACCCAGGGCACGCCGGTCGAACTTCTCGGTGGGCTCATCCACCGTTCGTTCTTCCCGGAGCTCTGGAAGGTTCGGAACCGGCTGACCGGGCTGGCGAAGGAGAACGACTGAGCTCGTTCGCCGACCTGAAGGCGAAGAGCGCCGAGGTCTGGAGCTCGGCGCCGTGGGAGCGCGCCGAGCACCTGCTGGCTCCCGTCCACGAACGCCTCGTCGCTGCGCTCGATCCCAAGCCGGGGCAACGCTTGCTGGATATCGCGACGGGAACCGGCGCCGTGGCCCTTCGGGCCGCGCGAGCCGGCGCCGAGGTAACCGGCGCCGACCTCGCGTCGGGGCTGATCGAGACGGCGCGCCGGCGGGCCGGGGAAGAAAGCCTTGCCGTGCACTTCGACGTCGGCGACGCCGAGGACCTTCCCTATCCGGACGAGAGCTTCGACGTGGTCTCCTCCTCGATGGGCCTGATCTTCGCGCCCGATCATGCCGCGGTTGCTCGGGAGCTCGTCCGCCTGCTCCCGGCCGGCGGCCGCCTCGGCTTCACGAGCTGGCAGCCGGAGACCGGTTTCTCCCCGGTCATGCGGAAGTACATGCCGCCTCCCCCGGAAGGGGTCGGAGAACCCGACAACTGGGGGCGCAAGGAGTACGTCGAAAGCATGCTGGGCGGCTCCTTCCGGCTGACGATCGAACCCGACACGATGTGGTTCGAGGGCGAGTCCGGCGAGGCGATGTGGGATCTGCTGACGGCGTCCGTAGGCCCGTTCAGGGCGACGGCGGAGTCGCTCGATCCAGACCGCGGCGAGGAGGCCCACCGCGAATTGGTGGCGTACCTGGAGGCCCATCGCGCCGGCGGCGGGATCCGTCTTCCCGGTAAGTACCTTCTCGTCACCGGCGTTCGCGGGTGAGCCTCCGCGACGAGGTCACCGGGCTCCTCCAGGAGCTGATCCGGCTGGATACCGTCAATCCGCCGGGGAACGAGACTCGCGCGGCCGAGCTCCTGCGCGACTACCTGGGCGATCACGGGGTCGAGTCGGAGCTGTACGGCCGTGTGCCCGAGCGGGCGAACCTGGTCGCCCGGATCCCGGGTCGCGGCGGGCCGAGCCTGCTCCTGCTGTCCCACACGGACACGGTTCTCGCCGACCCCGCCGAGTGGACCGTCGATCCGTGGTCGGGCGAGCTGCGCGACGGCCATGTCTGGGGGAGGGGAGCTCTCGACATGAAGGACCAGGTGGCTGCGAGTGCGGTCGCCATCGCCTCGCTCGCGCGCGAGGGGTTCGAGCCCGCGGGCGATCTCGTTTTTGCGGCGACGGCTGACGAGGAGTTCGGCGAGTCGCCGCCCTACGGGCTCGAATGGCTCTGCGAGGCGCATCCCGAGGCCGTCCGCACCGACTTCGCCGTCAACGAGGGCGCCGGCGACCGGATCGAGATCGGCGGCCGTGCCTTCTACCTGTGCGCCGCCGCCGAGAAGATGAGCTCGCCGTTCAAGCTTACCGTGCACGGGCGCAGCGGGCATGCCTCGATGCCGGGGATCGCCGACAACGCGCTCGTCAAGGCAGCCCGGCTGATCGAGCGCGTTGCCGCATTCGAGGACGAGCCGCGGCTCGGCCCCGAGACGACGGCGTTCCTCCAGGCGGTCCTGGGCGAGGCGCCGGCCGCCGAA
>JBBRYK010000035.1:0-25438 GCA_038237665.1 Gaiellales bacterium
GCTCGACGGGCCGGTGAAATTCTCGGTGCTCCAGGGCGGCAGGCGCCGCCGTCACGTCCGCCCTTCCCTGTTGCTCGTCCTCGCGCTCGCCGCGGGAGCGGCCGCAGGCGGCGCGTGGCTGGCCAAGGGTGGAAACGGTGGCTCGGGCATCGAGGCCGCCCAGGCGGCCCGGCCCGTCTACGCGGCGTCGAAGATCCCGCCCGTCGTCGTCCGGCCCAACTTGCTGGTTGCGACCCGCTCGCTCGCCCGTGCCGGCTTCTCGCCGCCGCTGACCGCCCGGGCGGGGATCCTCGTAGACACGACCACCGGCAAGGTGGTCTGGGCCCGCCACGAGCACGTCCGCCTGCCGATCGCCTCGACGACCAAGATCCTGACGGCGGCTCTGGCGATGGAGCAGCTTGCGCCGCAGGACATCGTCACGGTCGATCCCTACGTCCCGCGCGTCGCTCCGTTCCGGGAAGGCCTGCGGGCCGGCGAGAAGGTGGCTGCCTGGAAGCTCTTCTACGGACTGCTGCTCTATTCCGGCAACGACGACGCGGCCGCGCTCGCCATCGCCTCGGCGGGGAGCCGCCCGGCGTTCCTCGCTTTGATGAACCGGCGCGTGCGCCAGCTGGGTTTGAAGGACAGCCACTTCACCAGTCCCAGCGGAGTACTCGACAAGGGCAACTACTCGACGGCCTGGGATCTCGGCGCGATCACGCGCTGGGCCCTCCAGAACCCCCGCTTCCGCACGGTTGTGCGGACGCGCGTCAAGCGGGTCAGCTGGCCGGCGCCGACGTACAGCAAGATCTACGTGAACAAGAACCACCTGCTCGGCAGCTATCCCGGCGCCGACGGGGTGAAGACGGGCTGGACGACGCTGGCGAGCCATTGCCTTGTGGCCTCGGCCCACCGTCACGGCGTCCGGCTGCTGGCGGTCCTCCTGCACGCCGACGATCCGTACACCGACGTCCGCCGCTTGCTCGACTACGGCTTCAAGCGCCGCGGCTAGTTCGAGGCTTCACTCGCGGCAGCCTCCATCGCCTCCGCCTGCGCCTCGGGCTGCGCGCAGGCGCGCTCGTAACACTCGACGACGGTCTCGACCGCCTCCGCCGGCTCGTCGGTGACGACCAGAAGCTCCTCGTCGGCGGGCGAGATCGTCCCCGCCTGCAGGAGCCGTGAGTCGATCCAGTCGAGGAGGCCCTGCCAGTAGTCGCGGCCGACGAGGACGACCGGGAAGTGGAACACCTTGCCGGTCTGGATCAGGACCAGCGCCTCGAAGAGCTCGTCGAGCGTGCCGAAGCCGCCGGGGAAGAGGACGAAGCCTTCGGCCGCCTTCACGAGCATCGTCTTGCGTGCGTAGAAGTGCTCGAACGTTAGGCCGAAGTCGACGTAGTCGTTCAGCTGCTGCTCGTGGGGCAATTCGATGTTGAAGCCGACCGAGAAGCCGCCGCCGTCCTTGGCGCCCCGGTTGGCCGCCTCCATGATCCCCGGGCCGCCGCCTGTCACCACCGCCCAGCCGGCCTCGGCGAAGCGCCTTCCCGTCTCACGGGCAAGTGTGTACACGGGGTCGGGCTCGCGGATCCGCGCCGAGCCGAAGACGGCCACGGCGGGGTTCGGGATCTGCTCGACGGCGGTGAAGCCGCGCCGGAACTCCTCGGCGATCAGCTCGACACTGCGCTCGAGGTGCGCGTCGGTCGAGGAGAGGATGTCGCGGTCTCTCATCAGAGACGGTGTTGCGGGACGTGTGTCCCGATCATGCCGAGAATGAGCAGGAGCACGAGGCCGCCGTAGAGCACGGTGATCTCGAGGGCCTTGGTCCGGCCGCCTCCGGGAACGGTCGAGTAGGGAGCCGTCACCGCGATCTCGGGCGTCCAGGCAGGTACCTGCCTGGCAAGGTGGATCGCCCGCCAGACTGCGCCGCCGTCGAAGATCCCGACCGGAATCAGGTTGAAGAGGTTGAGCAGGAAGCCGGTGAACGCGAGCGCGTGCAGCAGGTTCGACCCGGTCTGGTTCGCGATCGCCCAGCAGACGCCGGAGCCGAGCCCGCCGAGCGCCGGCCCTGCGAGCGCCACGAGCGCGTTCTTCCAGGGGTTGACCGGCGAGTTCTTGATCGCCACGAACGCGCCGAGAAACGGGATGAACACCGGCAGGCTGACCTCGAGGCCCTGGCGCTTGGCCTCGAAGAAGTGGCCGAGCTCGTGGACGAGGATCAGCACGACGAAGCCGATCGCGAACTTCCAGCCCCAGATCAGGGCGTAGCCTCCGACGGCGATGAAGATCGAGAAGAACTTGACGAAGACGAAGCCGAACTTGATCGCCGCGCCCACGATCGCCGCAATCGGTGCCCAGATCCGCGAGACGAGCTTCCGCCAATCGGTGCCCCCTCTGGGGTGCAGCGGCTCGTAGTCGCGGTATTCCTGAACGGGCTCCATCGCCTAGTTGTACCTAGCCCGCGGCCTCTAGGAGCCGCGGCCGATCCATTCCTCCCCGTCCTCGTAGACCTCCTTCTTCCAGAGCGGGACAGTTTGCTTCAGCGTGTCGATCGCGTCTTTGCAGGCGGCGAGCGCGGCCTCGCGATGCGGTGCGGAGACCGCGATGACCACGCTCGTCTCGCCGATTCCGACCCGGCCGACGCGGTGTGCGATCGCGATCTTGCAGAGGTCGTAGCGCTCCTGGAGGCCGGCAGCGAGGTCGGCCATCGTCTGCTCGGCCATCCCCGCGTAGGCCTCATACTCGAGGTGGGTGACCGTGCGGCCACGCGACTTGATCCTGGTCGTGCCGACGAAGGTCGCGATCGCTCCGGCGCGCTCGTCGGCGACCTCGGCCGCGACCGCGGCGTGCTCGAGCGGCTCCTCGCTGAGCGTGAAGCTGCCCCCCGAGACGGGCGGAATGAGAGCGACCTCGTCGCCTTCCGCAAGCTCCAGCTCGGGCGGCGCGTACTCGCGGTTGACCGCGTAGAGGAGGCCTGCAGGCGCCTCGCCGAGACCGAGCGCGTCCCAGGCGTGAGCGACGCTTGCGCCGCCGGGCAGCTCGAGCTCTCGCTCGCCGAAACCGGCGCGCTCCCGCAGACCGGCGAACAGCCGAACGGTCACCTTCACCGTCCTAGTGTGTCGAAAGGCGCGCGCAAAGCACGCGGCCGGCTACTTCTTCGGGTAGAGAACCTTGTTGCAGGTGACGTCGATAATGTCTGCGTTGTCTGAGATGACAACGTCAAACCCTGCGCCGCAGTGGACGAAATCCCGCCCGCCGTCGCGCACGTAGATGCGGTCGTTGCCCCAGCGGCCGACCATCGTGTCCTCGCCCGGGCCGCCGTACATGACGTCGTCGCCCGGGCCGCCCCAGACCTGGTCGTTGCCCGCGTCGCCGAAGAGCACGTCGTTGCCGCCGAGCCCGTAGATGGCGTCGCCGCCCGCTCCACCGTGGATCCAGTTGGCCTTGTTGTCGCCGACCAGCAGGTCCGGCCGGCTCGTGCCGGACGAGCCGGCGATCGCAGCGGAGCCCATCACAAGCGCTGCGACGAACACGCTGATGAAAATGCGCTTGGCCATCTCCCGGCGCGGAGTGTAGGTCAGGATTCGCAACAAAGCCAGATTCGCCAGAGCGGAGCGAACACCTACGATTCCTGGTGTGGCGACCACAGAGGACCGGCGCGAGACCGACTCAGGGATCGAGATCAAGCCGGTCTACACCGCCGAGGACGCGCCCGCCGAGCTCGAGCTTCCGGGCGATTTCCCCTTCACCCGCGGGCCCCACCGGGATATGTACCGCGGCCGCCCGTGGACGATCCGGCAATACGCCGGATTCTCCTCCGCGGAGGAGACGAACCGGCGCTTCCGCTACCTGCTCGAGCGCGGGCAGACGGGCCTTTCGGTCGCCTTCGACCTGCCGACGCAGCTCGGGTACGACTCCGGCGACCCGCGCGCGCTAGGCGAGGTCGGCCGCACGGGCGTCGCAATCGACTCGATCGCCGACATGGAGCTCCTCTTCGACGGAATCCCGCTCGGCGAGGTCTCCACCTCGATGACGATCAACGCGCCGGCGTCGCTGCTGCTGCTCCTCTACGAGCTCGTCGCCGAGCAGCAGGGCGTCCCGGCCGACCGGCTTCGGGGCACGGTCCAGAACGACATCCTCAAGGAGTACATCGCCCGCGGGAACTACATCTTCCCGCCGCGGCCTTCGATGCGGATCACGACCGACCTCTTCTCGTACTGTGCGGAGCGCTTCCCCCGCTGGAACACGATCTCGATCTCCGGCTACCACATCCGCGAAGCGGGCTCGACGGCCGTTCAGGAGCTCGCGTTCACGCTCGCCAATGGGATCGCCTACTGCCAGGCGGCAGTCGACGCCGGCCTCTCGCCGGACGAGTTCGGCGAGCGCCTCTCCTTCTTCTTCAACGCGCACAACCACTTCTTCCAGGAGGTGGCGAAGTTTCGGGCGGCCAGGCGTCTGTGGGCCGGCATCATGCGCGACCGCTTCGGCGTCACCAATCCGAAGGCGCAGGCGCTTCGCTTCCACGCTCAGACGGGCGGCTCGACGCTGACCGCGCAACAGCCGGAGAACAACATCGTGCGTGTCGCCGTACAGGCGCTCTCGGCCGTCGCAGGAGGCGCGCAGTCGATCCATACCAACGGTTTCGACGAGGCGCTCGCGTTGCCGACCGAGCGCTCGGCGCACCTCGCCCTTCGCACCCAGCAGGTTCTGGCCCACGAGGCAGGCGGCACGGACACCGCCGACCCCTTCGGGGGCTCCTATTTCATCGAGGCCTTGACCGACGAGCTCGAAACCGAGGCGCGCGAGCTGATCGGCCGGATCGATGAGCTCGGCGGCGCCGTCGAAGCGGTCGAGCAGGGCTTCATCCAGCGCGAGATCGAGGACGCCGCCTACCGGTACACCCAGCAGGTCGAGTCTGGCGAGCGCGTGATCGTCGGCGTCAGCCGGTACGTCGAGGACGAGGCCGAGGGCGTCGAGCTGCACCGTCTCGACCCTGACGCGGAGCGGCGCCAGATCGAGCGCACCGCCAAGGTTCGCGACGAGCGGAACGCGGACGCGGCGGCCGCCGCCCTCGCCGAGGTCCGCAGGGTCTCCGAGACCGACGAGAACATCCTTCCCGCTCTGCGCGAGGCACTTCGGGTCCGCTGCACGATCGGCGAGATCTGCAACGAGCTGCGCAGCGTGTTCGGGATGTACGACGCGCAGCGCGGCTAGCGCGTTCCCGGTGCGCATCCTGCTCGTCTCACCGATGTATCCGGGTGCCGACGCGCCCGACCTCGGCGTCTTCGTGCGGCAGGTGGAGCTCGCTCTCGCCGAACGCGGCCACACGATCGACCGGGCAGTCCTCGACAGCCGTGCCGGAGGCAGGCTGCGCTACCTGAAGCTCAACCGCCGCGCGTTTGCGGCCCGCCCGCCCGACGTCGTCTACGCGCATTTCCTCGTCCCGGGCGGCCTGATCGGCGCAATCGCCCACCGCGTCCCTCTCGTCGTGACCGCGCACGGCCAGGACGTGGCCAACGTCGGCACGATCCCGGGGATCGGGCTGCTCACCCGCCTGACCGTACGCCGGGCCGCAGCGGTGATCGCCGTCTCCGGGTACCTCCGCCGTGAGCTCGAGGCCAGGGTGCCGGAAGCACGCGGGAAGACCGAGGTGATCGACTCGGGCGTCGACCTCGAGCGCTTCCGGGTCGAGCAGGCGCCCGCCGGCGAAGAGGGGCCGTCGTTCCTCTGCCTCGGCTCGCTGACGCCCCGCAAGAACGTCGTGCGGCTGGCCGACGCCTTCGCCCGGCTGGGTGAGGGCACGCTCACCTTCGTCGGCGACGGCCCCCTGCGCGAGGCCCTCGAGGGCAGGCAAGGCGTCCACCTCGTCCGGAGCGTTCCGCACGACGAGATTCCGGGCTGGATCGCCCGCTCCCGTGTCGTCTGCGGGCCGAGCCTGGTCGAGCCCTTCGGTCAGGCGCTGCTCGAGGCGATGGCCTGCGGGCGGCCGGTCCTCGCCACCCGGGTCGGCGGGCCGCCGGAGTTCGTGACCCCCGAGGCCGGCGTCCTCGTCAACCCCGACGACGAGCAGGCGATCGCGGAAGGGCTGCGCGCGGCGCTCGGGCTATCGTGCCCCAACCCGGCCGGCCGCACGGTGGCGGAGGAGCACGACGTCAAGGGTCAGGCGGAGAAGATCGAGGCGGTTCTCGAGCGCGCGGCTGCTACTCGCCGGCCGCGCGCGTAACGCGCGTCAACCCTTCTGGAGCCGCCTGAGGTCGGCGAGCCTGAGCTCCACCAGCGGACGGACCCGCTCTTCGAGTCCGGCCTCGCGCGCGAGAGCAAGCGCCTCGAGGTAGGTCTCGCGCACCTTCTCGGCGCGCACGCCCTGCTTGAGCCGGTTGTCCCCGGTCACGAGCAGCTTCTGGATCCGTGCGCGCGTCTCGGCTTCGTCCATCCCGCGCCTTTCTTACCCCACCTGAGGCACCAGCGCGCAGTCCTTCCGGCCGAATGCCTGGGAGAGGTGTTGATCCGGACAACGGTATTTACCGAATTCTTAGCTTGAGTCTGTACTTTCTTGGTGAAATTCGCTATTTGTTGTCTTCCTTAAAAATCGTATAGGTGCGACTTGTGAGTGTCATGCAGGCAGCGAAGGCAGCAAAGAAGCGCGCTGGAATCCGGGTGCTGATCGCGGATGACCATCGACTGTTCGGCCAGGCCCTGGAGGCTGTGCTCACAGGCGACCAGCAGTTCGAGGTGGTCGGCTACGCAGGAGATGGGAGCCAGGCGGTCGAGCTGGCGGGCGAGCTCCGCCCCGACGTGATCCTGATGGACATCAATATGCCGGTGCTGGACGGAGTCGAGGCGACGCGGAGGATCCGCAAGGCGATTCCGGACGCCCGTGTGCTGATGCTAACGGGCTCGAACTCGCGCGTCGACGTCGACCGCGCGAGGCGCGCGGGGGCGGCTGCGTACGTCACCAAGGACCGGATCGCGAGCGAGCTGATCGAGGCCATTCTCGGCGTCGTCGAGCAGTAGTTCGGCTATCCTGGCCCGCTCATGCTGCAAGCGCTGGCCGTCTGGCACGTCCTCGTCTCGATCGGCCTGGTCGGCCTGATTCTGATGCATTCGGGCCGGGACGCCGGCTTCGGCGGGATGGGCTTCACCCCAGCGTCGCAGGGCGGCACGCACATCGTCGAGCGGAACCTGACGCGGTTAACCGTGGTCGTGGGCCTCGTCTTCCTGGCCGACACGATCGCCCTCTTCCACCTGCTGCGCTGACCGTGGCGGCGCCGGCTGGGCTTCCGCACAGCTGGGGCATCCGAGACTTTTGACACTACCGGTTGCATCGGACAGGTCGGTTTCGGTTAAAGCCCTGGTGCTGCCCCGATGCCGGTGACGTTGAACCGGGCCGTCGCGATCGACGGCACGAGCGCGGCCTGGGGATAGCGCTCGTCGTAGAAGTCGCTCTGGTTGACGAGCGCCCGGCTGCGGGTCAGGCCGGGGACGTCCGCGAGCAGCTCCGGCACTGAAACCGTGAAGCGCAGGTTCACGAGCGGCTCGGCGATCCGGCCGCCACGGATGCTGAACGTGCCGTCCTTCGTCATCCCGGTGAGAACACCCTCGCGCGGGTCGACGATGCCGAGGTAGTGGAAGCGGGTGATGTAGATGCCGTCGCCGACGAGCTCGGCGAGCTCGTCGGTCGACTCCGCCTCGCCGGGAGCGACCTCGAGCGCCAGTGGGAGCGGCCCGTACGAGCGCTCGGCCATCGGTAGGGCGTGACCGGTGCTGCGTTGTCCTCCGCCGGCGCGCGCGGCCGAGGCCCGGTCCCAGACCACGCCTCGAGCGACGCCCTCGTCGACGAGGAGGACGCGCTCCTTGGGCGTCCCTTCGAAGTCGAACGCCTTCGGCAGGCCGAGCGGGTCGAGCGCGTCGTCAACGATCGTCATGCGGGGGTCGACCCATGGCTGCCCGACGCGGCCGGTGAGGGCGCTGCGCTCCTCGATCAGAGCCAGCCCGTTGAAGGCGTCCCACGCGAACCACTGGAGCAGCTCGGCGAATGCGTAGGGCTCGAGGACCGCCCGATATGACCCCGTGTCCACCTCCACCGCTCCCCGGGTTCGCTCGGCCTTCTCCGCCGCTTCGCGCGCAGTCGCCTCCGGGTCGATCTCGTCGACCTTCCACGAGGTCTGGTCGGCGAAGCCTGAGACGCCCTCGCCGGCCGCGAGGATACGAACCGTCGCATCCGTGAACCGCTGCCCGGCGCGCACGCCCGTCGTTGACGCCACCGCCAGGTCGCACACGCCGCTCGTCACGTATCCGTAGGCGCCGAGTGGTGAGGTTGCCTCGATTGCGGCCGCGGCGAGGCGAGCCTGCTCTTCGGGGGTGAGTGCGGCCGTCCGCTCGTCGTAGCCCTCGACGTCCGGCAGCGGCGCCGGTTCGGCCGGCCCGGGATAGTCCGGATCGGCCGTCGCGCCGGCCGCGGCCTCGCGCGCGCGCGCGAGGACCCCCGCGATGCCCTTCTCATCGATCCGGTTGGTGGACGCGGTCCCGATCGCTCCTCCGCGGATCGCCGCGACCTGCACCGTGCAGTTTGCGATCAGGGTGGGCTGATGGACTTCGAAGCCGGCGAATCGGGCGAGACCGGACTGCTCGCTCGAGACGACGACCTCGAGATCCTCCCCCGGCTCTACACGGTCGACGACCCTCGCCGCCAGGTCGAGCGAGGGAGTCACGCGCGGACGCCGACCTGCACGTTGCGAAACCGGGCCGGGGCCGCGCCGTGCGACACGTGGGCGTGCTGGCCGGGCTGGCCCTTGCCGCAGTTCGTCAGGCCGTTCATCCGCCAGGCGTCGCGTCCGGCGACCTGATCGAGCGATCCCCAGAACTGCGGCGTCGTGCCCGTGTAGGTCGCGTCGCGGAGCATGCGGCCGAGCTCGCCGTTGCGAATCTCCCAGGCGATCTGCGTTCCGAACTGGAAGTTGAGCCGCTTGTCGTCGATCGACCAGCTCTTGTTCGTCTCCAGGTAGATCCCCTCGTCGACGCCGCCGATCAGCTCCTCGAGCGATCCCTCCCCCGGTTCGAGGTGGAGGTTCGTCATCCGGATCAGCGGCATGCGGCTCCACCCGTCGGCACGCATCGAGCCGCCGGCGCCGGCGCCGATTCGGGCGGCCGTCTCGCGGGAGGTGTGGAAGGCCTGGAGCACGCCCTCGACCACGATCGGCTGCCTGGCCGCGCGGACGCCCTCGTCGTCGAAGCCGAACGAGCCGAGTCCGCCGGCGCTGGTCGGGTCGGCGGTGACGTTCATCAGCACGGAGCCGTAGCGAAGCGCGCCCAGATCGTCGGGCTGGAGGAAGCTCGTGCCGGCATAGGCGGCCTCGGTGCCGTAGATCCGGTCGAGCTCCGTGGGGTGGCCGACCGACTCGTGCACCTGGAGCTGCATCTGCTCGGCGTCGAGGACCACGGTCGTGACGAGCGAGGGGCAGAGGTCGGCGCCGAGCAGCGCGGCCGCCTGCTCTGCCACGCGAGGTGCCTCCCGCTCGAGGCCGAGGCCCTCGACGTACTCCCAACCCGCCTGCGAGCTCGACCCGCTGTGGGCGCTGGGGTAGCTCCGGATCTGGTAGCCGTCGTCGTCCGTCGCGATCGCGTCGATTCCGGCGCCGCACTCGACGAGCTCCTGTTCGATCAGCGAGCCTTCCGAGGAGGCGAACACCTTGCGCTCGGACTGAGCGCGCACGAAGGCCTGCCGCACCTTGACCCGCTCGTGCTGCAGCCCCTCGTCGGCACGGAGGCACAGGGCGATCTTGTCCGCCAACGCGACGGAGAACGGGTCCGTCCTCATCGGCGTCCGGTACTCGCCGCTGACCGGCTCGATGGGTGCGAGCGAACGCTCGTGCGAGCCGGGGGCGGCAGCTGCGAATCCGCAGGCGCGCCGCGCCGTCTCCTGGGCTCCCTCGGTGGAGAGCCGCCGGTCGCAGGCGAACCCCCAGGCGCCGTCGACGAGGACGCGTACGCCGATCCCTTCGCTCTCGAGGTCGGTCAGCGTATCGATCTGGCCGTTCTTGGTCGCGACGCGCTGGGCGCGGCGCGTCAGGGCCCGCGCGTCGGCATAGGACGCTCCTGCGGCGAGTGCGGCCCCGACGGCCTCCTGGCAGAGCTCCCGCACCGGGCAACCCTACAGAGCGCGGCTACAATGCCCGCCGCGCGCTGGTGGCGGAATTGGTAGACGCGCAAGGTTGAGGGCCTTGTGACCCGTTGGGTCGTGGAGGTTCAAGTCCTCTCCAGCGCATGAGCCCGGCTTCTCGCCGGGCTTTTTCTTTCCAAGGAGCTCGGTGCTTGACGCCGTCCGGCGTTCGAGCTACCTTGAGCGAACACACGTTCGCCACAAGGAGGCGGCATGGAGCTGACGACCAGGCAACAGGAGATCTGGGACTTTCTCGTCGACTACGTCGAGCGGCACGGCTATCCGCCGACCGTACGCGAAATCGGCGAGGCGGTCGGATTGGCCTCGCCATCGACCGTGCACGCCCATCTGGCGAACCTGGAACGTGCCGGTTTGCTCCGGCGCGACCCGACCAAGCCGCGCGCGCTCGAGCTGACCGGTCACCGGCGCGCGGCGAGGTCGGCGCCCCAGGCGCAGTTCCACACGCTCCCGCTCGTCGGCGAGATCGCGGCGGGCGGCCCGCTCCTCGCCGATCAGAACATCGACGAGTACATGGGCGTGCCGGAGCCGCTCGCGCGCGGCGGAGAGGAGTTCCTGCTCCGCGTGAAGGGCGACTCGATGATCAACGCCGGCATCCTCGACGGCGACTTCGTCGTAGTCGAACGAACGCAGGATGCCCGCAACGGGGACATCGTCGTCGCGCTCGCGGGCGACGACGAGTTGGCGGACGAGGCGACGGTCAAGCGCTTCTTCCGCGAGAACGGGCGGGTGCGGCTCCAGCCCGAGAACGACACGCTCGAGCCGATCTACGCCAATCACGTCCAGGTCCTCGGCAAGGTCAACGGAGTGTTCCGCAAGCTGTGACCGTTGCCGCGCTCAACCGGACCCTCGAGCAGGAGCTCTTCGCGCTCCTGCGCGGCGCCAGCCTCGAGTGCCTCGTCTGTGGCGAGTTCGTTCTGCACGAGGGTGGGCTCGTCTCCTGTCCCGAGTGCGAGGCGAAGTTCGGCTCCGATACCGCGGAAGCGGGGCTACAATTGAGGTTGCAGGCCGGGTGACCGCGAGTCGCCGCGAGGCGGTTCGAGGAAAGTCCGGACACCGAAGGGCAGGACGCTGGGGAAATCCCAGGCGGCGAAAGCCGACGGAAAGTGGCACAGAAAGGAGACCGCCACCGGCAACGTGTCTCTCCGGAGATGCCGGAGGTAAGGGTGAAAGGGTGGGGTAAGAGCCCACCAGCGTCGTGGTGACACGGCGGCTAGCCAAACCCCGTCCGGTGCAAGGCGAAACAGGCCCCGCCATGAGGCTGCCCGCCCAGGGGCCGGGTACGCCGCTCGAGCCGCCGGGCAACCGGCGGCCTAGAGGGATGGTCACCCTCGACAAAATCCGGCTTACAGGCCTGCTACGGAAAAAGCCCTGGTAACGGGGCTTTTTCTATGGACCCGATTCGCCGGTGACTCGTCAGGCTCGCCCCGCGGCGGGCCGGAGGCGGTCTCCGTGGAACCGCTCGACGCGGTCGCCCGGCGTGGCCTCAAAGGCTGTGCCGGCTACGAGCCGCTCCGCGCGGCGAACACTAGCAGGACATGTCGCGCGTAAGGTCGCACCCAATTGCCGAGCCGGCAAGCAGTCGCCGCGTCGGGGGGTCCATTGAGATGGTGTCCTGACCAGGCTCCGCTACGCCCTGGCACGATCTCTGCGTGGGAATGGGGCCGATCAAAATCTTCGACAAGTCGGCGCTGCAGTCGCTGAGCATGGACGCGGTCTGGCTCGACGTCTTCTGCGACACCACTGGCGAAGAGGTTATTTGGCTGGCGGCCACAGCGCGGGCTCGCGCTACTCGACCTCGGCGAAGTAGTCCTCGTCGATCCTAGTTCGTAGGACTGCAGCCTCGTGACACCGACGCCGACATCGACCATGTGCGTTGCCAGCTCCAACCCGTCGATCAAAACGATTCGCCGCCGACGGGCGAGGTCGCGAGCCTCGGTCGAGAAGCTTGAGGTCGTGATGAAGATTCCCTTTGTCGCTTCGACATCCTGGAGCGCTCCGAGGAATTCGCGAATCTCGCGCGGACCGATGCCGCGCTCTGGCGCCCACTTCTTCGCTTGCACGTAGATCGCCTCGAGCCCCAACGTGTCTTCGCGGATGACGCCGTCGATGCCGCCATCACCGCTCCGGCCGACGCGCTCGGCCGCATCGGGCTTCGAGCCGCCGTATCCGAGGGCGACGAGTACATCGAGCACGACCTCTTCGAAGAACCGATCGTCTCGCTCAACAAGCCGGCCGAGAAGATCCTCTGCAAGCGCAGCTCGAACCTGCTCGTAGGCGGCGTCGATCGTCTCCTCGGGCGTCTCAGTATCGATGCGCTGAGCTGCTCCTGTGTCTGGGATTGCGGCGTCCGGCGGGCGGCCAGAACTTCGCGTCCGGAACTCGATGTACTCCGGGAATTGCTCCAGGACGGACATGTTGATCCGCTCGGGGTGCTCGCGCAGCACCGCCAGGCCGCGGTCGGTGATGCGCGAGATTCCGCGCCGTGGTTTGACGAGCAGGCCCGCTTGCTTCATGTGCGTCGAGGCCCACGCCACGCGGTTTGCGAACGTTCGCGCTGTACCGCTTGGAATCTTCTGTGCGAGCTCTTCGTCGGTCAGGTCGAAACGTTGCGCGAGCGCGTCGCGAAGTTCCGCCTGCGTCCTCTCGTTGCTATCGACGTGGAGCTCGAGCAGCGGGTGCATCAGGGTTTGGAAGTCCGGAATGGGCACGTCCGTGGACTCTACTGCCGCGTTCTGCAACGGTTCCAACGCAGCGGAGTCGCTTCATCGCGCCGCGAGTCGTGGGCGTTTCGTCCGATACTGCCGTTCGATCCAAATCGTGGACGCAGTGGTCATCGTCGACGACGCCAAGGGTGCCAGTTGGTTCGTGCGCGGCCTCAGCCCGCACTGGGCGACGCCGCCTTCAGCGGGTCGGCCGTGGCACGCGGGCCGCCGGCCCGAGCTCGCGCTCGAAGCGGTCGAGCAGGTCGAAGAGGCCCACGCACTCCCAGGCGCGGTTACGCCGTCCGACAGCCGTCTGCCGGAGCACTCCCGCCTGCTCGAGGCGGAGGAGCGCCTGGCGTGCGCGCTCCTCGGTACCTCCGAGTAGCTGCGCGGCGGTCTTCACATTGATGATCGGCTGTGAAGGCAACAGCTCGATCAGGCGCAGCGGACCGGAGTTGCGGCGTGGGTTGCCTGCCTGCTCGATCCAGCGGCCCTGCAACTCGGCGACATGCCCAGCGAACACGCGGGCGCCGGTCGAAGACCTGTGGACGGCGTCGACGAAAACCGTGTACCAGTCCTCCTCGTCGCCGTTGCGCCAGCTCGTCAGTCCGGCCACATACCGGTCTGCTTCGCCGGCAAAGGCAAGGCTCACGGGCGGTAGGTACCTCGGTGCGATTCCGCGTCGGCGGAAGACGGCCAGGATCAAGGCTCTGCCGACACGGCCGTTTCCGTCGTGGAACGGGTGAATCGTCTCGAACTGGGCGTGGGCGATCGCCGCTTGAATCACGGCAGGGATGTCCTCGCGGTTGCAGAACGCGCAGAGATCTTCGAGCAGGTCAGGAACGAGCTCGTACGGCGGAGGGATGAACTCTGCGTTGCGTGGGCTCGACGCTGCGCCGCCGATCCAGTTCTGCTCTTCGCGGAGCAGCCCGCCAAGGCGCTGGTCGCGGGTGCCTGCAAAGAGGAGGCGGTGGACCTCGAGCAGATGCTCGCGCGTGAGTTCGTCGACCTTGCTCGCAAGATCGACGGCGCGTTCGAGAGCGGCGATGTTGGCGAGGACGCCTTGGGCTGTCAGGTCGCGGGCATCCGCCGAGAAGGCCGCTTTCGCGAGACGCCGGTGCGAGAGCACAAGGCCTTCGATGCGCGACGAGGCGACCGACTCGGCGCGGAGAAGCTGTCGGGCGAGCGCTTCGAGGTTGGCGAGCGCGGGCGGGTCTTCGTTCAGCTCCCGGCAGGCTTGCTCGGCGTTCGCGGCTGCGGCGGCGATGTGCGAGCTGAGCAGGAAGTCGTCGGCTGCGATTGCAGTCGGCACGTAGGCCTGATAGGTGAAGCCGCGTCTGGCGTTGCGGCCCTCAAGAGCTCCAGGGCGCGCCTCCCAGCGTCGGTCGACCAGTTGGCCCCGATGTGATTGCTCATTAAGTTTGGTTACCATCTTGTGTATCCAACTTTATCATACTAAGTTTGTGTAACCGCGATAACTGCACAACTTTCGCTTTCGTTCTTTATCTATCCAATGTTAGCTAGTCAACTTTTGATAACTAGCCGACCCAGCGCAATCGCTTAATCGCGCCTCGGAGCTCGTGCGCGGTCACGCGGGTGTAGCGCTGGGTCGAGTCGAGGCGCCCCAGCAGCTCCTAGGCCTGGCGCAGGTTCGCGCCGACTCAGCGGGGACTCGTCAGGCTCGCCCCGCGGCGGGGGCCGGAGCCGCGGAGCAGAGAGCGGCTCTCAGCGCCTCTCAGGCAAGCCTGAGCTGCTTGCTCACGGAGGCGGCGAGCCGCGGCGCGACCATGACGGTGCCCTCGAAGACCTCGGGGCCGAGGAAGGCCTTCATCAGCTTGTCGTGGGAGCGGTAGCGGAGCATCTGCGCCTCGATGCGGACGGCGGCGGTGTACTCGGCTGGGTCGGCGGGTCGCTCGCCCGGGAGCCGGCGCTCGACGATCCGCTCAGCGGCCCACCAGTAGACGGCGTTCGCTGCCACCTCGACCTCCAGCATCCGATAAGGCACGTATTCGCGCACCCGAGAGCGTGCGAGGCCGGCCAAACGCGCGGCGCGCTCGAGCGCCTTAAACTCGCGCCGGCCCTCGTAGACGGTGACGATTCCGGTCTCAGGCTCGAACCCGGCCTCGAGGTGGGAGTCGTCGTCCTTGCGCGCGATCTCGCGCACCCAGCCGCTTCCGTGGTGGCGGACGACGAGGACGACGAGCTCGGCGTCGTGGCCCCCGGCTTCGGCGAAGATGGAGAGCTGCGAGCCGGGCTCGGCCGAAACGAGTGCGCGCAGCTTGCCGCTCACGCGCGACCAGCCACCCGCGACCGGCTCGGGTACCTGCTCGCGGTAGAGGCGGAGGGAGAGGCCGGGGTCGGTGGCGATCTCGATCGGCGTTCCGGGCGGGACGCGCGCCGGATCGAAGAGCAGGGACACGCCGCGCTCCTCTGCGGGATGGAGCCGGACGGGCGACTGCTTGAAGCGCATCGCGGCGTCGACGACCGCAGGCGCGCCCGGCCACGGCGGCGGTATGCCTTCCCGTTCTTCGCGCGCCTCGACGGGCGACTGCTCGGTGGCCGCGCCGCCGCGGGCGAAGCCCGCCTTGCCGGGCGCGTCGAATGCGGTACGGAGCGCGTCGTTGAGTGCCCGCAGCCCGACCTCGTCGCGGGCGGCGATCTCCTTCCCGGCGCGGACAAGCCGCGTGCCGGCTCGCCGCTCCTCGGCCTCGACGATCGGGCGCAGGATCCGCTCGACCCTCGCATAGAGCCGTTTCACGAGCGGGTGCGCGTCGTTGAGGCCGCTGCGGTCGACGCGGACGACGACCTGCGGCCGCGGCGTGTCGAGCGCGTCCCGTTGGAGCCGCTCGATCGCCTCGCAGTGGATCTCGCCGTAGAGGTGGCGGGCGCCGGGTCGGGCTTCGAGGCCGGCGAGCGTCGTCTCGTGCGCCGCCCGACCGGAGCGGACGACCAGCCCGCCGCGGCGGCCGGCGCGGGCCGGGCTCAGCGGGATCGGCTGCGCCGAGCGGCGGACTACGAGCCGTGCCGTGACGCCCCGCTGGAGCTCGATCTCGTCGTCGAAGAGCAGCGGCCGCTCCGGGTCGGGCTCGGGAGGCGTGTAGCGGACGAGCTGCAGCGGCTCGCCGAGGAGGTCGAGCAAGAGCTCGCGGCTCTCGTCCTCGAGGATCGGCCGCAGCTGGACGAGATCGGCGACGAGCCGGCGCAAGCGCGCGCTGGGTGGCAGCCGTCGGTCGGCGAGCGGCACCGTCACTCGTGTCCCCTCGTGCGCGATCCCCAGCTCGTGGCGGATCGTCGGCGTGGCGGGAGCGTCGAGCAAGTGCGTGTAGACGTAGGGCTCGTCGCCGCCGGCCGGCAGGAACCACGACTCGACCGCGCGGTCGCCGCGGACGCCCTGGATCCGCCCGCCGCCCTGGGCGAGCCAGACGTCGCGCAGCCCGCGTCCGAACAGACCGCGCTGACCCTCCCGCTCGGGGACGACCCCGAGTGCGCCGAGGCGCTGGTCGACGACGTCGGCGTCGACCCCCTCGCCGTCGTCCGAGCAGACGATCTCGTAGGCCCAAGCCCGCAGCGCCGGCAACCGGAGGCGGTGCAGCCCAGCTTTCCACGCCCTCAGGAACGCCGGGTCGGCGGGCCCAATCCGCAGCTGGATCCGGCCCCGCTCACGCCCGGCGGCAGCGATCGCAGCGTCCGCATTCGTGACGAGCTCGGGGATGATCTGCGCCAGGTCAATTCCGGCTTGCGCGAAGTTCTCGCGGAAGTAGCGGCCTCGGACGCGGCCGCTGCGAAGCTTCGATGCGTCGATCGCCACGGAAAGGGAGGATAAGCGCCTTCCTCGACGGCGTCGCGACCGGTGCAGCGATTACGGTTGCTCTTGGATGGGCGGCGTGTCGATCTCGAGGAACGCGACCTGCCCGTGCGGTAGCGGGCGGAAGTACAAGCGCTGCTGTCTCGCCAACGAGGAGCGAGCTATGCGCGAGGCACGGTTCGACGACGCGGTAGGCCGTTGCCTTCAGACTTGGTCGTCGAAGCTGTTCGGTGACGAGGTCGCGGCCGCGCTCGAGGAGTTCGTCGGCCCCGAGCGCACGATGTCCGACGACGAGTTCCAGATCTTCGCCACCTGGTTCCACAACGATCGCGGGCTTGCGGGCGGTGGCACGCCCGCGGAGCGCTATGCCGCCCGTGCGGACCTGCCGGCGTCCGAGCGAGAAGCCGCGTCGCGGATTGCCGCTGCGCGGCTCGGCTTCTATCGCGTCCTCGCCGTCGAGCCTGGGCGCTCGTTGAGGTTGGAGGACATCATCGACGGCACGCGCATGGAGGTCAGAAGCCCGCACGTCTCACACGAGGCGCTCCGCTGGGACGTCGTGCTTGCCCGGGTCATGGAGGGCGATCCGCCGAGTCTTTGGGGTCCGACGCGGTTCTTCGAGCCGTGCGAAGAGCCCGAGCTTTGCGCCGAGCTGGCGCGGCTCGCAGGCTCGCCGCTCGAGGACCTCGACGAGGAGGAGCTCGCTACGACGGTTCGCCGGCATGCGCTCGAGCTGATGCGGTTCATACCCCTGAGTCGCAGCGCCGAGCCTAGCTTCTTCACCCTAGAGGGCGATCCGGTCGCCTTCGCGTCGGCGACGTGGGAGGTGCACGACCCCGCCGCTGCGGCCGAGAGGATGCGCGACCTCGGCGGGCTGCTGCCCGACGATCCGATCGAGATCGACGTCACCGCGCCGCGCGCGACCCTGGTGAGGCAGCGTCCGCCGTTACCGCCGGGCGCGCTCGTCCTGGAGTCGAGCCCGGTCGGTGCGATCGACACGATCGCGATCGCGACGCTGCGGCTCGACGGTGACGAGCTCCACGCCGAGGCGATGTCCGTGCAGTGGCTCGCGCAGACGATCGAGATCGTCGCCGACGACTTCGGCGAGCTCGTCGATCTCCGTACGCGAGACGTGATGTCGGTGGACGAAGCGTTGGCGGCACGCCACGCGGGGCACCTCGATTCGACGCCGCGGCGAGTTGGCGCAGCGGAGCGGCTGCTCGCCGGCGACTTCGTGAACGAGCGTATGTGCAGATGGCTCGACGAGCCGCATCAGCTTCTCGACGGCCGCACGCCGCGCGAAGCCGTCGCCGGTGCCGATCGGGCAGCGGTCGCCCGCCTGCTCCGCCAGATCGAGAACGGCGCCGAACGGGCGCGTCGCCGCGGTGAACCGGGCGTTGACGTTACGCGGCTACGAGGCGAGCTCGGCCTGAACGATGAACTCGCGGCCTAACACACTGGTTGCCCCCAAGCCTTGCGTTTTGCTTGCGCTATGGGGACAGTGGCACCCACGATGACAGCATCACCGCTGTTTGCCAGGAACCTCCAACGGGTGCGACGGGCCCTTCGCGAGCTCGACGGCGGCGAGCTTCTGCCGGCACTCGGCGCGCAGCTCGAGCTCGCACTCGAGGGCTCCGCCGAGGCGACGCGCGAGTACGTGCGCTGCTACCACGTGCTGACGGTGCGAGTGCTCGACGAGGCTCACCGGGCTCGCCCTGACATGGTGGTTCGCACGGCCGACGGGCACCTCGCGCTCATCGACGTGAAGGGCACTCCGAGGCGGGCGCCGGTCGAGGCGCTCGAGACGACCTCTGCGGAGGCGCCGTTCGGCCCATGGACGGCCCACTTTCCGCTCGAGGAGGCGGTCGCGCTCGATCTCGCGAGCCGCGTTCGTCAGCTGATCGGGCTGCGTGCTCTCGACCTGGCGCCAGCCGAACCAGGCCTTGGCGAGGTCGTCGACGTCGACGATCTGACCGCCCTACGGTTTCTGCGCCGGGTGCGCTTCCACCTCAACCATCCCGACGAGGAACATCCGTTCCGCCGCTTGATGGACGCATTCGAGCTGTCGAAGACACGGTTCGCCTCGCTCTTCGGCGTGCGCCGGCAGGCGGTGGACCAGTGGCTCGAGCGCGGCGTGCCTTCGGAACGGCAGGAGAAGGTGCAGACGCTGATCGCGATCTGCGACCTGCTGGAGCGCAAGCTGAAGCCGGGCAGGCTCGCCGGGGTCGCGCGTCGCCCTGCCGACGCGTACGGCGGCAAGACGATGCTGGAGCTGATCGCCGCCGACCAGCACCGCGAGTTGCTGGGGCTCGTGCGCGACAGCTTCGACTGGTCTACATCCGCCTGAGAACGTGGCCTACGGGCGCACCATCCGCCGGGGCGGCTCCTACAACCGACTCGCCGAGCCATCCTGGGCGGACCCGCTCGACACGAGCTACTCGCGACAGCGCGGCGGACGCTGGAATGCGCCGGACAGCTTCGGCGTCCTCTATCTCAGCCGCGACTTGCGGGTTGCACGCCTCCAGGTGCAGTACAAGCTGCGCGGGCACCCCTACGGAGTCGAGGATCTCGACGAGTCCGAGCAGCATGACCTCGTCGACATCGAGGTCGTCGAGCGCGAGTGGCTCGACTGCGTGACCGTCTCGGGCCTCGAAGCGGTAGGCCTTCCGGAGACCTATCCTCGTCACCGAAACGGCCGGCCGGTGCGGCATGCGGACTGCCAGCCGATCGGTCGAACAGCCTTCGAGGACGGCGGGCCGGGGATCGCCTGCCGCTCTGGCGCCACGGGTGCCTCGCCGACCGATGAGGAGCTCGGCGTCTTCGACCGAGACGCAGGCACCAGCGTGCGTATGACCGGCAGGCAGCCGTTCGCCGATTGGTTCTGGGGCGCCCCGTCGTAGAGGTCACCGCGCGCCTCCAGGGCGTGCTTTAGTGCCGCTGTAGGAGCGTCGAGACGAGACGCCGTCCGTCAGCCCCGAACGGCTCTGCGAGCTTCTGGTCGCCGGGGCGGATACCTACCGCTGGGCAGGAAGTCGCCGCAGCGAAGGCGATGACGACGAAGACGGTGGCGCGCCTCACGCGAATAGCGTCCGTCCGGCTTCGCAGTTCGTCACGGAGTCCGGCGGACGGTGCTGAAGCCCTCTAACGCTGCCGCAACGAGGCCCGGCAGGGTCTCGAGATTGTAGCCGCCCTCGAGAACCGCAGCCGTTCGCGGCCCGAGCGCCGCACAACGCCGGCCGAGCTCGCGGAACCCATCGGTCGTCAGAGCCATGTCCGCGAGTGGATCGTCCTCGTGCGCGTCGAACCCCGCCGAGACGAGGACGAGATCGGGCTCGAACGCGCCGACCGCAGGTTCGACGGTCTGCTCGAAGACCTCGACGTACTCCTCGTCCCCGCAGCCGCCTGGAAGCGGGACGTTGATTGTCGTGTCGTTCCCTTGGCCCGGCCCGCCGGTACCCGGATAGAACGGCCAGCGGTGGAGCGAGACGAAGAGCACCGTGGGATCCGCCCAGAAGATCGCCTGCGTGCCGTTGCCGTGGTGGACGTCGAAGTCGACGATCGCCACCCTTCGCACGTCCAGCTCGGCCTGGGCATACCGCGCGGCCACCGCCACGTTGTCGAAGAGACAGAATCCCATTGCCCGATCAGGCAACGCATGATGCCCCGGCGGGCGCACCAGGGCGAACCCGCCTCGGCGCGCGGCCTCGATCGCTCCTCCTGCCGCCAGCAGCGCTGCCTCGAAGCTCGACGGCGAGGCGAATGTGTCGCCGTCCAGCCACAACGGCTCGTCGACCGCGCGGATGCTCTCGACATAGCCGGGGTCGTGGCAGCGCGCGATGTCGGCCGCGTCGGCGGGCTCGGCTCGGACGTACTCGGGAAACCGCTCCAGCAAGACCGCCAGGCGCTCGGGCGACTCGGGATGGTGCGCCGTGGGATGAAGCCGCGCGAGGTCTGGATGGCTTACGAGCTCGATCGCGCGGCCTCTTCGAGCCGGCCGGCCAGCGCCCCCAGGCCCCAGTCGGCGGCGAGAGCGGACGCCTCCGCCCAGTTAGGGGTTTGATCGGGGAGGGAGGGGAGAGGGGCGGAGGCGTCCAGCGTCGCAATTCGGCGGTAGAGGCGAAGATCCTCTGCCTCCGCCGCGAACCGGCCTTCGGCCAGCGCGGCTTCGAGGGAGCCGTATTGCCGGAGCAGGTCGGCCGCCGTCTTTGGGCCGACGCCGCGGGCGCCGGGGAGCTTGTCGGACGGGTCGCCGCGGAGCGCGATGAAGTCCGGCACTTGCTCCGGCTCGACGCCGTAGCGCTCCCGCACCTCGGCGGGGCCGATCCGCGCGAGGTCGGACACGCCGCGCACCGGCTGGAGGATCGTGGTCTGGTCGGAGGCGAGCTGGTACGCGTCCCGGTCGGAGGTGACGACGAGTGTCTGGCCGCCGCGGGCCGTCTCCGAGGCGGCGGTCGCGGCCAGGAAGTCGTCGGCCTCGTAGCCGGGGGCCTTTCCGCAGACGAAGCCGAACGCCGCCGCGAGCACCGGGAGTAGGGCCAGCTGCTCGAGCAGGTCGGCGTCGAACTTGCGGCCGGATTGGTAGGCAGTGAACGCCTCGTGCCTGTAGGTCGGGTGTTCGAGCGAGTCCCAGCCGACGACCACGGCGCGCGGCCGCTCGGCCTGCCAGAGCCGGAAGAGCATGTTCGCGAACCCGGTGAGCGCGCCCGCGGGCTTGCCTTCCGCCCGCCGGATCGACTTCGGCAGCCCGTGGTAGGCGCGATGGGCGAGCGAGTCGCCGTCGATCGCCATCAGCGGTGCGCTCACAGCGTCTCGCGAAGCTCGTTGATCGCGGCCATCAGCCGGTCGGTTGCGACCTCCGCACCCTCGCGGGGCGGGAGTTGCTTCAGGTCGTCGAGTGGGATCGGCGGACCGTAGGCCACTCGCAGAGGTCCCAGTCGGGCGAGCCGGTCGGTTCCCTTGATCGCGGCCGGGACGAGCGGGACGTCCGCGGCGAGCGCAATCCGAGCGGCGCCGCTGTGCGGCTTAGCCTCGTACTTCTTCCGGAGGCCCTTTCGCTGCCGCGTCCCTTCGGGGAACATGACGACGATCTCGCCCTCCCGCGCCAGGCGGACGGCGGTCTCGATCGCCTCGTGGTCGGCCTCGCCCCGCCGGACCGGGAATGCGCCGCCCGCCTCGAGGAACGGCTTGAGGATCGGGTTGAAGAGCTCCGACTTGCCCATGAAGCGGAGCTGCCGTCTGGGAAACAGCGGGATTCCGAGCGGCCACGGGTCGAAGTTCGACGTGTGGTTGGCGGCGAGGACATATCCGCCCTTCTTCGGCAGGTGCTCGCGGCCCTTCGCCTTCAGCCGGTAGAGGAACTTCGTCACCGGCCAGCTGATGCCGGCAACGAAAGTGTAGAACGGCGACGGCACGCGGGTCAGTATCGCCAGCCGGTGCGACCCCCTGCTCCGCTACGCCGCGACCGAGTCCGGGCCGGCCGAGCGAAGGTGCTCTACGAGCAGAGCTTCGATCTCGTCGGCGGGCGCCGGGCGCGCGAAGAGGAAGCCCTGCGCGAGGTCGCACCCGAGCTTGCGGAGCGATTCACGCTGCCCCTCCGTCTCGATGCCCTCGGCGAGTGCGACCAGGCCGAGCGCGTGGGCGAGGCTGATCACATTGGTCGCGATCGCCGCGTCCTTCGGGTTGTCCTTGACGCCCTGGACGAACGAGCGGTCGACCTTGATCACGTCGATCGGGAACCTTCGAAGCTGCCCGAGGGAGGAGAAGCCGGTCCCGAAATCGTCGATCGCGATTCGCACACCCTTGGCGTGGAGCTCCTCGAGTTCGATCCCCGCGCGGCTGCTGAGGCCGTCCGCGACGATCGCCGTCTCGGTCACCTCGAGCCCCAGGCAGGCCGCCGGCAGGCCGGCGGCCTCCAGCGCGTCCTCGACGAGGCGGCTGAGCCCGCCTGCGCTCAGCTGCCGGCCGGAGAGGTTGACCCACGTGACGAAGGATTCGGAGAGCAGGCCCTGCCGACGCCAGTCCGCTGCCTGCCTGCAGGCCCGGCGGAGGACGAATTCGCCGAGCGGCAGGATCAGCCCGGTTGCCTCGGCGATCGGGATGAACTGGCCGGGCGAAACCAGACCCCTGGTCGGCGAGGTCCAGCGGAGAAGAGCCTCGACCCCGGTGATCGCGCCGGTCTCCAGGCTGACCTCCGGCTGGTAGTGGACGGCGAACTCGCCGCGCTGAAGACCCAGCCGGAGCTCGTGCTCGAGCCCGAGCGTCTCGCCGAGGTCGCGCGCCATCTCGTCGCGGTAGACCGCGTAGTGGCCCCGGCCGCCTTCCTTGGCCGCGTACATGGCGACGTCGGCTCGCCGCATCAGCTCCTGCCGCTCCGCCGCGCCTTCGGAATGGACGACCACGCCGATGCTCGCCCCAGGCGCCAGCTCGTGTCCGGCAATGGTGACCGGCTCCGAGAGGCGCGCCAGCAAACGGTCGGCCGACGCAACCGCGCTGGCCTCGTCTGCGCCTTCGAGCAGCAGAGCGAACTCGTCGCCGCCGAGCCGCGACCCGTCAGCCCGTCGTAGAACGCCTGCTGGGTGAGCTGTTCCTCGAGCTCGACCCGCTCGGTCACGTCTCTCGCGTTGACGACGACGCCGCGGAGCTCGCGGACCGAGCGCAGATCGGTGATGTGCGCTTCGAGGTGCCGCCACTCGCCGAACTTGTTCTGAACCCGGAAGAGCAGCTCGTGCGGCTCCGCGTGAGTCACCGCCGATTCCAGAGCAATACGGTCGTCCCGGTGCACGAACCCGGCGAACCCCCCGGCGAGAATCTCGGCGCTCGGTCGACCATTGCCGTCACCGACTCGCTGGCGTAGCAGCAGCCGCCCCCGCCGAAGACCAGGACGAGGTCGGTGGAGGAGGTCACGAGGCTGCGGAAGTGCCTCGTCTGGCGTCTGGTCGCGGCGATGAGAGCCCAGCAAAGCGCAAGCGAGAGCAGCAGTCCGACGACGCCGAGCACGACCTGCGTCCTGATCAGGCTCGCGACGCCCTGGTCAGTGCCGCTCGCGATCGAGCGAGCAGCATCCTGCGACACGTTCGACGTCAGGGCTGCCAGGGCCCGGCCGAATACGAGGTCGCGACCAGGATGAGCGCAAAGACGATCAGCACCGGCGTTCGCCGGAGCAATCCCAGGGCTAGACCGTGCAAATGCCGCACTTGCCCTGCATCGGCGCGTTTGCCGGGGTCCTTTAGGACGCCCGCGAGACGTTGGCGTCCCGGCAGGAGACGGGACAGGCATGTCCAACTGCGGCATTTCGTGGCTTCGCTACGCTGATTTCGTGGGAAAGACACTCGTCATCGCCGAGAAACCGTCCGTTGCACGCGACCTCGCGGCCGCGCTGCCCGGCAGCTTCGACAACCAGGAGAGCTACCTCGAGTCGGACGACTACATCGTTACGTTCGCCGTGGGGCACCTGGTCGAGCTGGCCAATCCGGAGGAATACGACGAGAAGTTCAAAAAGTGGCGGATGGCCGATCTGCCGATCGTCCCCGAGGATTTCCAGCTCCGCCCGCGCGACACGAAGTCGAAGAAGCAGCTGAAGGCAATCCACAAGCTGATCGCGCGAGACGACGTCGACCGGATCATCAACGCGTGCGACGCCGGGCGCGAGGGCGAGCTGATCTTCGCCTACATCTACGAGATCGCCTCCAAGAAGGACGGGAAGCCGGTCGAGCGGCTCTGGATCAACTCGATGACGAAGCAGGCGATCCGCGAGGGCTTCGAGAAGCTTCGGCCGGGCGAGCAGATGCAGCCCCTCGAGGCGGCCGCGCGCTCACGCTCGGAGGCCGACTGGCTGATCGGGATGAACGCGACCCGCGCCGCGACCATTCGCGGCCGGGCCTGGGTCGGCGGGGTCGTCTCGCTCGGCCGTGTCCAGACGCCGACGCTTGCGCTGATGGTGAAGCGCGAGCGTGAGATTCAGGCATTCGTCTCCGAGCCGTACAGGCTCGTACACGCGTCCTTCCTGCCCAAGTACGAGGGGCTCTGGTTCGAGGGCGACGAGACGCGCATCTTCACGCCGCTCGAGCGCGCCGACGAGATCGCCGCCAAGGTTTCCGGCCGGGAGGGCACGGTCACGAAGGTCGAGCGCAAGGAGCAGACCGAGCGCCCACCGCTGCTCTACGACCTCACCTCGCTCCAGCGCGACGCGAACCGGCGCTTCGGCTTCACGGCGCGCCGCACGCTCCAGGCGGCGCAGTCGCTCTACGAGGACAAGAAGGCGATCACGTACCCGAGGACGTCCTCGCGCTTCCTGTCGGGCGACATGGTCCCGCAGCTGAAGATCGTCGCCTCGACCCTCCAGGACATCTCCGAGTACCGCGACGCCGCCACCTTCGTGATGCGGCTCGAGCAGCTGCCCCTCGCCCGGGTCGTCAACGACGCCAAGGTCGACGACCACCACGCGATCATCCCGACCGACATCGCGCACGAGATCGACCGGTTCTCACCGGACGAGCGCCGCATCTTCGACCTCGCCGCGCGCCGGTTCCTCTCCGTGTTCCACCCGCCGGCCCGGTACGCCAAGACGACGATCATCACCGAGGTCGAGGAGGAGAAGTTCCGTACCCGCGGCAAGGTCACGCTCGAGGCGGGCTGGCGCAGTGTCTACGTCGTCGAGCAGGTCGCCGAGCGACAGTCGGAGGACGAGGGCGAGGGGGAAGGCGTCGAGCTACCGGAGCTCGAGGAGGGCCAGACCGTCACCTGCGTCGCCGCCGAGGTCGAGGCCAAGGAGACCAGGCCGCC
>JBBRYK010000036.1:0-25333 GCA_038237665.1 Gaiellales bacterium
GGGTGGAGAAGCGGTGGCCCCGAGCCTCCAGCTCGGCCCGCAGCTCGACGTGGTTGTAGAGCTCGCCGTTCAGGATGCAGACGACGTCTCCGGTCTCGTTGGCGATCGGCTGGTCGCCGGTCTCGAGGTCGATGATCGCCAAGCGTCGCATGGCCATCGCGACCGGGCCGACGAGGAGCCGGCCTTCGGAGTCGGGGCCGCGATGGCGCAGCAGCTCGATCACGTCGAGGCTGCCAGGCGCGACCGGCGTGGTGCCGGCGATGCCGACGAGCCCGCACATCTAGGCGGGGAGCGGCGCCTCCAGCACCGCCTCGATCACGCGCGCCTGCTCCGCCTCCGTGAGCGAGTTGTAGAACGGGAGGCGAACGAGCCGGTCGCTGACGTCCTCGGTGACCGGAAACTGCCCCGGACGGCCGCCGTACCGCATGCCCATCTCGGACAGGTGCAACGGAAGGTAGTGGAAGACGGACAGGATCCCCTGCCCCCTGAGGTGGTCGATCAGGGCGGCGCGGGCGGCCGCAGTCGGCAGGACGACGTGGAAGAGGTGATACGCGTGCTGGCAGTGCTCGGGAACGGTGGGTAGCTCCGCTCCCACCTGCTGCGCCCAGTCCGCGAATGCGCGGGCGTACGTCTCCCAGATCCGGCCGCGCGTGGCCTGCACGTGGTCGCGCCGCTCGAACTGCGCGAGTAGAAAGGCCGCGAGCAGGTCGGAGATGACCCAGCTCGAGCCGGCGTCGACCCACGTGTACTTGTCCACCTCGCCCCGGAAGAACCGCTTGCGGTTCGTGCCCTTCTCGCGCAGCACCTCGGCCCGGTCGACGTACGCGGGGTCGTTGATCAGGAGCGCCCCGCCTTCGCCGCACGTGAAGCTCTTGGTCTCGTGGAAGCTCAAGGCCGCAAAGGCCCCGAACGTTCCGAGCTCGCGGCCGCGGTACCGCCCGAAGAGGCCGTGCGCGTTGTCCTCGACGATCGCGACCCCGGCTCCCTCCGCGAGGTCACAGATCGGATCCAGCTCGCAGCCGACGCCCGCGTAGTGGACGGGCACGATCGCGCGGGTTCGCGGGCCGACGAGACTCGCGAGCTGCTCCTCGTCGAGGTTGAGCGTGTCGGGCCGCACATCGCAGAACACGGGCAGCGCCCCCCGGAGCACGAAGGCGTTCGCCGTCGACACGAACGTGAAGGCGGGCAGGATGACCTCGTCGCCGGGGCCGACGTCGAGCAGGAGCGCCGCGAGCTCGAGGGCGTGCGTGCACGAGGTCGTGAGCAGGGCGCGCGCGACCCCGAGCTCCTGCTCCAGGAACGTCTCGCAGCGGCGCGTGAACGGCCCGTCCCCGGAGATCTGACCGTTCCCGATCGCCTCCCCGATGTACGCATGCTCGTTGCCCGCGAGGCTCGGCCGGTTGAACGGGATCGAGAAGTCGGAGGCCTTCACCGGTCGTACCACTTGTGGAACCAGAGCTCGAAGCCGCTCGCCATGAATCCAAACCGCTCGACATAGCGGAGCGTGGCGATGTTCCGAGCGGCGATCGCCACCGAGACCGTTTCCATTCCGCGCGAGAGCAGCCAGTCCGAGCCTGCGCCGAGCAGCGCCGTCCCCACTCCGCGCTCTCGAGCCCGGTCGTCAACCGCGACGATGCCGAACCACGAGTCGACGCCCGAGTCCGGCAGGCGGCAGGTGATGTAGCCGAGCACGCGCCCGCCGCGCTCCGCGACCAGGATCGAATCCGCACGCTCGATCCAGACCGAGAAGTACTCGGCCGCCCGCGGTGCGAAGCGCGGGTCGAAGGCGAACCGGGACACGTACGGCGTCCGCTGGGCCAGCTCCCGGAGCGCCGGCAAGTCCTCCGGACCTCCCTCGCGGACGGGGACGTCGGCCCGCGCTCCAGCGGTGCCGGCCCGGTAGGTCATGATCAGCCGCGGCTCGACGAGCCGGAAGCCCGCGTCCTCCGCGGCGCTGACCGCAGCGGGCTCGTCCGAAGTGCGGAGATACAGGCACGCGACCTCGTTCGCGCGGGCCCAGTCGTCGACCGCCTGTCCCGGCGGGCCGCTGACGCGGCCGATCCGTACGCCCCAGAATTCCGTGTCCCACGGAAGGAGCTCGGCCGGCGGCTCAGACGACGGCATGCCCGTCCGAGCGCGTGCCCGCGCCGACCTCCTCACGGACGGCATACGTCGGCCGGTCCATCAGCCGGAGGTGCATCCGGGCCAGGTACTCGCCGATCACGCCGAGCGCGAGCAGCTGCGCGCCGGAGAAGATCGCGATCGCGGAGGCGAGGAACGGAAAGCCCGGCACCGAGGCGAAGCCCTCGACGATGTAGCGGACGACCACGTAGACGAGGACGCCGATCCCGAAGACGATCGTGGCCAGGCCGACCAGGGTCGCGATCCGCAACGGCCGGATGCTGAAGCCCGTCAGCATCGACAGCGCCTGGCCGACGAGCTTCCGGAACGTGTACGCCGATTGCCCAGCGGCGCGCTCGTCGTGCCTAACCGGAACGGCCTCGAAGCGCGCGGTGCCCCAGGTGAGCAAGACGTCGAGCGTGACGTAAGGGCTCTGGTAGTCCGCGAACGAGTCGCGGAGCGACGTGCGGAACGCGCGGAACGCGCTCACCTTCTGAGCCAGCTCGATGCCGACCGCGCCGCGGAGCGCGTAGCGGGTCACGCGCGTCCCGAAGTTCCGCCAGAAGCCGTGCTGGCGCTGCAGCGGCTGCCCGTAGACGACGTCCGCTCCCTCGTCCAGGCGGGCCAGCAGCTTGGGGATCTCCTCGGGTGGGTTCTGGAGATCGTCGTCGAGCGTGACGATGACCGGGAAGCGCGCGGCCCGGATGCCCGCGAGGAGCGCGTTGTGCTGGCCGTAGTTGCGGGCGAGGTCGAGTCCGCGAACCCGCGGGTTTCCCCGGCTCAGCTCGAGGATCCGCGCCCAGCTCGAGTCGCCGGAACCGTCGTTGACGAGCAGGATCTCCAGCTCGTAGCCCTCGAGGGCCGCCTCGAGGCGGGCGACGAGCGGCTCGAGGGTCGAGGCGCCGTTGTAGACCGGGACGACGGCCGAGATCGAGCGCGTCGGGCTCATACGGGGCCACGAATGTAGATGCGGGCCGAGCCGACCTGCGCCAGCTGCCGGTAGCCGCTGCCCCCAAGGGTGCCTTTCCAGTCCGGGAGGGGAGGGAGGGTGCTCCACAGGCGCACGACCACCAGTCGCGTCCGCCGCTCCACGATCCAGCGCTCGACGTCCGCGATCGTCGCCATCCGGTACCGGTGCGCCTTGTCAGGAGAGATCGTCGAGGCGTTCCTGGGCGAGAAGTCGTTCTCGAGCCCGGGCACCGGCCTGGCGTGCGAGCCGAAGAGATAGCCGGGCCACGACGCGAGCACCAGCTCGCCGGGCCGGGTGTTCGCGTCCACGATCGAGCTGACCCGCTCGACCGTCGAGATCCGGGGGTCGTAGTCGCGGTGGCTGTGTGCGTACCGGACGACGTCGATCACCGCCAGGCCGACGTAGGCGGCGACGAAAGCGCCGAGCAGGGTGACGAGCACGCGGCCGAGCTCGCGGTCGCCCAGCCGCGACCTGACTGCCTCGACCAGCTCCAGCGCCGCGACGATCAGGAAGGGGATCACGATGCAGAAGTACTGCGGGTACGTCGGCGTCGGCATGAAGCTGGCAGCGCCGAGGAAGAGCACCAGGAGCACGGCGAGCGACACGCGGCGGCGCAGGATCCACATCCCCGCCACGCCTCCGACCGCCGCGAGCAGAAGGAGCAGGAACTGCGGCCCGACCACGCCCTCGGTCTGCCCGAAGCCGAGCAGGTTGGCGGCGATTCGCGCCTTCTGGGGCAAGTCGCCGATCAGGCCGCCGGAGCTTCTCGTGCCCTGGGCCTGGAGATTGTCGAAGAAGAAGCGGCGCGGGTCCTCGGCGAAGAAGGCGAACGCGGGGACGAGCCCCAGCGCGATCCCGCCGGCGAGCGGCCCGACCCGCTCGAACCACCGGCCGGACCGGTCACGGAGGGCAGCCCAGACGAAGGGCGGCACGGCCGCGGCGAAGATGAGGCGCGTGTCCAGGGCAAGGGCAAGCGCGGTGCCGGCCCCGACCCAGGCCCACCGGCCGGCGATCGCGCTCCCGCGTTCGACGAGCATGTACGCGGCAAAGAGCAGCAGCACCGAGAGCGCGTAGGTCTTGACGACGGTCAGCCACCCGAAGACGAGGCTCGTCGAGGCGAAGAGAACGAATCCGACGAGAGCGGGCGCAGTGCCGAACCGGTGACGGCAGTGCCGGTAGAGCAGGAGCCCGAGACCGATCGCGAAGAGCGCCGACAACAGCCGCACCGCGTACCACGAGTCGCCGAAGAGCAGCGTCCAGGCGCCGTACACGTACGGCAGGAGCGGCATCTGCGGGTAGATGAAGTCGACGTACGGAAGCTTCCCGTGCGCGACGAGTTTCGAGGCCAGCAGATAGCTCCCCTCGTCACCGTCGACGACGCGGAGCAGCGCGATCGGGACGAAGAGAGCCGCAAGCGGGAGCGCGAGCGCGAGCTCCGCGCGGACACGGGGCACCGCCCGGCTCACGCGCTCCGGCGCTTGCGTGTGAGCGGCGGCCACGGAAGGACATTCAAGCACCGGCACCGACCGGCACCAGCTTGCGGGTGACTCCTTAGCGAACTGTGAATTCGAGCCGGGTCCTTCTTGTACATCGTCCGGGTTCGCCGTACCCTGTCCTCCGTGCTCCGCATGCCTCGCGGACTTGACGGAGGTAGACAAGCCTTGAAGCGACTCATCGCCCTGATCCGACGCGGCGTCGGCATGGGAGCGCTCATGTTCTCCGTTCTGGCCGCCCTCCTCGCGGCCTCGCCCGCATTTGCGGCCCCCAAGCTGACGCTGACGCTTGCCCCGACGGGACCCGCCTCGGTCGCACAGGGCGCGGCCTTCGCCTTCACCGCGCATCTGGCCAGTGACGAATCGATCGCACAGGGCGTGTTCTTCGACCTGACCGCCCCGAACGGCGAATCGGTGACGTTCGTCCGTCAGATCGCCGTCGTGCCGCCGGGCGCCGCGACCGACCTCAGCGCACAGGTGACGCCGGCGCAGTGGTTCAGCCAGCTCGGGACGTACAAGATCACGGCTTCTCTCGACAGGCAGCGGATCGGCGACCCCCTTTCCTTCCAGGTGACGAAGCCACTGGTGACGGCGCCGGTGTTCAAGGACGTCGCGGCCGCGGCCGGCGCGGCGACGACCGTCCGGAGCCCTGTCTGCGGCCACTGGACGAACGGCGCAGCCTGGGCCGACGTCAACGGCGACGGCCTGCTCGACCTGTACGTCACGCGCCAGGAGGACGGGGCGAAGCTCTTCGTCCAGCAGCGGAACCACACGTTCACCGAAGAGGCCGCGGCACGCGGCGTCGCGGTGCCGGGCTTCGCAGCGCTCGGCGCCGTTTTCGCCGACTACGACAACGACGGCCATCCCGACCTCACGGTCGTCGGCGACGGAGTCCCGTACCTGTTCCACAACGACAGCACGGGCCACTTCACCGATGTCTCGGGCGCCTCGGGGATCGACAACGGCGCGAACTTCAGCGGCGTCAGCGCCTCCTGGGCGGACTACGACAACGACGGGAAACTCGATCTCTACGTCGTCGCCCACACCCGCTGCCAGGGCGACATCACGCTCAACTCGCTTCTCTACCAGCCCGACCGGCTCTGGCACAACAACGGCGACGGGACGTTCATCGACGTCACCGGGTTCCTCGGCAACTATGCGACCGCGACGCTCGGGGCCGGCTTCCAGGCGGCCTGGTTCGACTACAACGGCGACGGGCGGCAGGACCTCTACCTGGCGAATGACTATCTGGGCCGGACGCCGGACCGGAACCACTTCTGGCGGAATGACGGGGCGAACCCGAACGGTGGGTGGAACTTCACCGACATCTCGGTCGACTCCGGCAGCGCGTTCTCGATGAACTCGATGGGTGTAGGGGTCGGCGACTACGACCGCGACGGAAGGCTCGACCTCGCGATCTCGAACTGGGGCGCCAACCGCCTGCTGCACAACAACGGCGACTGGACGTTCACGGACACGGCCGCTTCAGCCGGGGTCGAGAGGACGTTCCAGCGCGAGTCGCGGCGGACGGTCACCTGGGGGCCGGAGTTCGGCGACTTCAACAACGACGGCTGGGAGGACCTGTATGTCGCGGCCGGCTTCCTCGTCGGCTACCTGACCGAGGACGACACGCCGCAGGCAAACGAGGTCTTCGTCAATGACCGGCACGGCAAGTTCTACGACCTGAGCGCGACGAGCGGCGCCGACGACAACGGCCAGTCCCGAGGCGTGGCCATGGCGGATTACGACAAGGACGGGAAGCTCGACCTCTACGTCGTCAACCAGTCCGGGGCGCCGCGCCTCTTCCAGAATGTGACGAAGCTCCCGAAGTACACCCACTGGCTCGAGGTGAACACGATCGGCAGTCGGTCAAACCGCGACGGCTGCGGGACCAAGCTCGTCGTTGCCTACAAGGGACAGTCACTCATGCGCCAGGTCTATTGCGGCGGCACGAGTGTAGGCTCCGGCAGTTCGAAGATCGCCCACTTCGGCCTTGCGCCGGATCGCAAGCTGAAGACGGTCTCGCTCGAAGTGACCTGGCCGTCCGGGATCAAGCAAACACTGAAGAACGTGAAGATCGATCGCCTCTTGACGATCACGGAACCCAAGGCGTGAAGCGGGCCTTCCCGCTCGCCGCCTGTGCGCTCGCCATCGCTGTCGCCGTCTCGGCCGGAACCGCGTCCGCGGCGCGGCGGGACTCGATCGACGTCGCGATCACGCCCTCGGGCCCCAGCAGCGCAGCGCAGGGCGCGCCGTTCGCTTTCACAGCTCATCTGACGAGCTCGGAGGGGCTGAGCGGGACGGTCGTCTTCACGCTCACGTCACCGAGCGGTGCCTCCGTTGCCTTCTCGGACCAGCTGGCGATCCTCGCGCCGGGCATCCGCGCCGACGTCTCCGGATCGGTCATCCCCTCACAGTGGTACCGGGAAGTCGGCCGCTACCAGCTGACGGCGTCCGTCGGCGGGCAGCCTGTGGGCAAGGCGCTGACGTTCGACGTGACGAAGGCGACGACGGTGCCGCCAACGTTCGCCAACGTGACCGCCCCGCTCGGCCTGACGACGTCCCTGCCACCGACGGCCTGCGGCCGCTGGTCGAGCGGCGCCGCCTGGGGCGAAGCCAACGGCGACGGTCTGCTCGATCTTTACGTCCCCCGCGGTGGGTCGCCCGCGGCGCTCTTCATCCAACAGAGCACTCACAGGTTCGTCGACGAGGCCGCCGCGCGCGGCGTCGATCTCGCCGGCTTTCCCGCGCTGGGCGCGTCGTTTGCCGACTACGACAACGACGGCCATCCCGATCTCGCGGTCGTCGGCGACGGCACCGCGCACCTGCTGCGTAACGACGGCACCGGCCACTTCACCGACGTCTCGGCGACGGCCGGGATCGGCGGAGCCGCCGACTACATGGGCATGAGCGCGTCCTGGGCGGACTACGACGGCGACGGGAACCTCGACCTTTACGTCGCGAACCACAGCCGCTGCGCGCCGACGTCGAGCAACCGCGGCGCCGTCGTCTACAACCCCGACCAGCTCTACCACAACAACGGGAACGGCACATTCACCGAGGTCAGCTCGATGTTCGGGACGCTCCCGAACGGCCAACCAGCCACGATCGGGGCCGGCTTCCTCGGCGCCTGGTTCGATGCCAACGGCGACATGCGGCCGGATCTCTACCTGGCGAACGACTACCTCGGCTCGAGTCCCGACCGGAACCACCTCTGGCTGAACAACGGGACCGGCGGGTTCACGGACATGTCGGTCAACGCGGGGGTGTCGTTCGGGATGAACACGATGGGCGTCGGGCTCGGCGACTACGACCGCAACGGGACGATCGACTTCGCGATCTCGAACTGGGGCCCGAACCGCCTCCTGCACAACAACGGCGACGGGACGTTCACGAACGTCGGGGTCGCATCGCGCGTGGAGCGCGAATTCCAGCAGGACGCCCGCCGCGGCGTCACCTGGGGCCCGGAGTTCGGAGACTTCAACAACGACGGTTGGGAGGATCTCTACATCGCCGCCGGCTACCTGGTCGGCTACTTGACGCCCGAGGACACGCCGCAGCGAAACGAGCTCTTCGTCAACGACCAGCAGGGCAAGTTCTACGACCTGAGCGCCACGAGCGGCGCCGACGATCCCGGCCAGTCGCGCGGCGTGGCGATGGCCGACTTCAACAAGGACGGCCGCCTCGACCTCTTCGTCGTCAACCAGGGCGGGGAGCCGCATCTCTTCCAGAACACGACCAAGCTGCCGAAGTACACGCACTGGCTGGAGGTGAACACGGTCGGGACGCGCTCGAACCGTGACGGCTGCGGCACGAAGCTCTCCGTCCGCGGCGTGCGCGTTCCGATGATTCGCGAGGTGTACTGCGGCTCGACGAGCGTCAGCTCCGGAAGCTCGAAGATCGTGCATTTCGGCTTCGGCGTGTCGAAAAAGATGAAGACCGTTGCGCTCGAGATCACGTGGCCGAGCGGGACGAAGCAGGTCGTGAGGAAGATCAAGGTCGATCAGCTGATCACGCTGACCGAACCCAAGGTCTGACCTTGAAATGGATCGGAGTCCGAGGTAAAACCACCAGGGCGTAGAACGACTAATGGAATAGAGAGGGAGAACCGGTGAAGAAGCTGCTCGTGCTTGGAAGCGTTTTCGTTGTGGCTGCGCTGCTGGCTATTGGAGCTGCGAGAGCGAAGCCGTTGGGGTTCGGCTCGGCCGCTCCTCGGTCGACGGGGGCGGCGTCCCCGGCGACGTGGAAGCCGTGGCTTCTCTCCTCTGCGAGCCAGTTCCGGCTGGCCCCCCCGCCCTTGGCGAAGTCCTCGCAGACGAAGGCTGAGTTGGCGCAGTTGCTGCGGCTTCAGAAGACACGGGCTTCGGCTGCGGTGCAGGCGGTTATGAAGAAGTGGACGGGCCAGCCTGCGGTCATCCCTTGGGTGGAGTTGGAGTTGCGGCTGCTCCAGGATTACCGGCCGCGCGTTGCCCCGGCCTGCCGTGCGTTGGCGCTGCTCGGGGTGGCGATGTACGAGGCAGCGGTCGCGGCCGACGATTCCCGGCTCGCCTACGCGAAGTCGAGTCGCCCCGCCCCGTGGCTTTTGGACAAGCGCCTCAAGCCTGCGGTCAGGACGGCTGCCGGTTCGAGCTACGCGCCGATCGATGCGGCGATAGCGGGGGCGGCTGAGAAGGTGCTCGCCTACCTCTACCCCGGCGAGCCGAAGCGGACGTTCACGCAGTTGGCGAACGAGGCACTGGCCGCCCGGCTCGATGCGGGCCTCAACTACCGAAGCGATGTGCAGCAGGCACGGGCGATCGGGCAGAAGGTGGCAACCCTGGTCATCGCGCGGGGCGAGTCAGATAACTACACGGCCACCGGTTTTTCGGAAGGCCCTTTCACGGGCGAGCAGTTCTGGGTGACGACGCCGCCGAGCTACGAGGGCGCTACCGGTGCTGCCGTCGGACTTTGGAAGCCGTGGCTGATCAGCGGCCCACAGCAGTTCGCGAGCACCATTCCTCCGCCCTCGGCGTATGGCTCACCCGCCTTCATGGCGCAGCTCAACGAGGTCTTCGACGTGCAGGCGCACCTGACCGACACGCAGCGGCAGATCGCGAACTTCTGGGACGACGGGCCGGGCAGCCTGACGCCGCCCGGGCACTGGACGCAGATCACTGCGCAGCTGGTCAAGACCTACAAGCTGAGCGAGACGCAGGCGATCCGCGCGTTCGCCTACCAGGGCGTCTCCGTCCACGACGCCGTCATTTCATGGTTCTGGTTGAAGTACCACTACTGGCAGATCAGGCCGATCACGGCGATCTGGCGGCTCGCCGCGGACGGGAAGCTGCTCACGCAAGCCCAGTGCAACACCAACCCGTCGCTCTGCCCGAACCGGGACAAGTGGTACCCGATCATCACAACCCCGCCCTTCCCGGCTTACCCGGCAGGGCACCCCACGCTCTCCGGCATCTCGGCCAAGGTGCTCACCTACTTCTTCCCGAAGGCAAACGACACCCTCAACCAACTCGCTCAACAGGTCGCGGACTCCCGCGTCTACGGCGGCATCCACTACCGCGAAGACGTGCAGGAAGCGCTCGTCCTGGGTCGCGCTGTCGGCGACGCGGTCCTCGCACGCGCACGAGGCGACGGGGGCGGCTAACACCCCTGGAGGCCGTCTGAACGCACGGCCACCGAGTTTCGCCAGACCCTGCTGTTAGCGGCCGAGCAGGTAGTAAGCACCGCTGACGGCGAGTTCCCGGACCCCCGGGAGCCGCCCCAGCGGGCCTGCGCCTCGCGTCCGGACCCCGTAGCGCAGCGCGTGCTCCGGGCGGACGAGGAAGAGCTCGCGGTCGACCGTTCGTAAGCCGGCGCGCTCGAAGGCGCGCTCGGCCTTGCCGAGGGTCAGGCTGGTGCGCCGGACGGAGCGCAGGTCGTCGAGCCCATCCTCGACCGACATGTATTCACTGGAGGCAGCCGGACGGGCGAGGCGAAAGAAGAGCGGCGCAGGCAGGAACTGGATGAACGGCGTGGCCCGAGCCCAACCCTCGGCCACGTGCTGGTGGCCCCCGAAGGCGGATGCATACGGCGGGAAGACGACGAACACCCGGCCGACGGCTGTCAGCCGCTCGGCGACGGCGTGCAGAACCGCGTCCACGTCGATCACGTGCTCGAGGACGTCGCGGAGGATGACCAGATCGAACGGCCCGACGTCCGGGTCGAGCGCCGTCAGGTCGCCGGCCAGTAGCCGGAAGCGTCCGTCCGAGACGAACGGGCTCGCCGCGACGACGCTCTCGTTCAGCTCGATCCCCACGGCGCTGCCGACGCGACCGTCCTCGCGCAGCGCCTCGACCAGGCCCCCCTGGTGCGCGCCGAAATCGCCGACCGAGATGTCCGCCAGGGACATGCGACGCTCGAGCCAGGGAATCACCGCCGCGCGCGCGGCCTCCCGCTGGTACTCGAAGTACGGGAGGCCCGCGGTCTGCGTCTGCTTCGAGAAGAAGGTGCCTAGCCTGGCCATAACGTACAAACCTTAGGCTGGCGACCGTGGACGAGAGGCGCTTCCGCCGCGCTGCCCTGGCGCTCGCACTCGTCGGGACGCTCCACGCCCTCGTCTACCTACCGCTGATCAGCCCGCACGGGACCGCCGACACGCAGAGCTACACGGATGCTGCCCACGCGATCCTGCGCGGGAGCTACTCGGTTCCGCTCCGGAGCCCGGACATCACGGGGCTCTACCTGCCGAAGGCGGCCGCCGGCGCCTACGAGCACGAGACGTTCCGCTCGCCGGGCTACCCGCTCGCGCTGGCTGCGGTCGGCGGCGGGACCTCGGACCTTTCCAGGGGCTTCGCCTTCGCCCTTCAAGCGCTGCTAATGGGCGTCTCGGTCTGGCTTCTGGCCCTCGTCGCCCGTAGCGCATCAGGCCCGCGCGTCGGGCTCGCGGCCGCAGCGCTCTACGCCCTCGACCCGTACTCGAAGCGCTACGTGTCGCTCGTGCTCTCCGAGATTGCGGCGACGGCGCTCGTGCTGCTGACTGCGTACGCGGCCGTGCGCGGCTGGCGAGACCGCTCCTGGCGCTGGTGGGCGGCTGCCGGACTCGCCTCGGGGGCGCTGACGCTGACGCGGCCGCTACTGGCCCTCGCCGTCCCGTTCGTCGCGCTCGGGGCGCTCGTGACCCTGCGACCGCTCCGCACCGGGCTCGTCGCGGCAGCGGCCAGCCTCGCCGCGGCCCTCGTGCTCGTCATGCCCTGGGTCGGCTGGAATGCGGCGATCACGGGCCACGCGACGCTCAGCACCTCGGGCGAGGGCTGGAACCTCCTGCTCGCCGCGCACGGCGAGGGCCTCCACAGGCCGTTCGCCGAGGTCATCCGCGATCCGGAGTATTTGCGGGACCGTCTCTCGGTGCGTCGATTCGCACCGTCCGTGACAGAGCTCCGAACCGACAAGGACGCGCACGGCCGATACCTCGCGCGCGCTGACTCCGAGCAACGCAGGCTCGCGCAGGACGAGTACCGAGAGCGCCTGGCGCACGAGCCCCACCAGGTGGTCGGCGAGGTTCTGTACCGCGCCTACTTCCTGTGGATGGCGCACGAGGACTGGTACCAGCCCGGTAGCGGCGTGATTCTCTTCCTGCTGCGGCTCGTCGACTGGGCCGTGCTGGCGTTCGCGGCCGCGGGCTGCGCACTGGCGCTCCTACGCGCCGGGCCGGCGCGCGGGCTCGCGGTGTTCCTCCTTGTCTTCACCGCGCTGAACGCGCTGCACCACGTGGAGGCCCGCTATGCGATCCCGGTCCGCGGCCTCTACCTGGCCTTTGCGGCCCTCGCCGGACTGACCGTGGCCGAAAGGATCGCTCACATTCGTGGAGTACCCTGATCCTGATGTCGACCCTCGGCGCTCCGACCGATGTGTCGCCCTTCGAGCTCGAGAACGCGAGGCAGGTGGAGCTCTCGATCGTCGTCCCCATGTACGACGAGGCGGAGAACGTCCAGGAGCTCTACGTGGCGCTCTCCGACAGCCTCGGCCAGCTCGGCAAGAGCTACGAGCTGATCGTCGTCGACGACGGCTCCCGGGACGGAACGTACGGCGAGCTCCTCCGCCTGGCCCGCGAGGATCCGCGGCTGAAGCTGATCCGCCTGCGGCGAAACTTCGGGCAGACGGCAGCGATGGCGGCCGGCTTCGAGCACTCGAGAGGACGCGTCATCATCCCGATGGACGGCGACCTGCAGAACGACCCCGCCGACATTCCGCGGCTGCTGGCCAAGATCGAGGAGGGCTACGACGTCGTCAGCGGGTGGCGGGTGAACCGCAAGGAAGGGCTGTTTCGGCGTCTCCCCTCGCGGATGGCGAACTGGCTGATCGGCCGCGTCACCGGCGTGCGTCTGCACGACTACGGCTGCACGCTCAAGGCGTACCGCTCCGAGATCCTCAAGGAGACCCGGCTCTACGGCGAACAGCATCGCTTCCTGCCCGCACTCGCCCAGCAGATGGGGGCGCGGATCACGGAGATCCCGGTCGAGCACCACGCCCGCCGGCACGGCCGCTCCAAGTACGGGATCGGCCGAACCTACAAGGTGATCCTCGACCTGCTGACGCTGAAGTTCCTCTCCGACTACAGCACGAAGCCGATCTACGTCTTCGGCGGCAGCGGTGTCGTGCTCTGCCTCGGCGGGATCGCGGCCGGCGGCTACACGCTCTACCAGAAGTACGTGAACGGGGTCTATGCGTACCGGAACCCCGCGATCCTGCTCGCCGTCTTCCTCTTCCTGCTCGGCGTGATCCTGATCTTCATGGGCCTGCTCGCGGAGCTGATCATCCGCACGCACCACGGCCCTCAGTCCAAGCCGATCTACTGGGTTCGCGAGTCGCTGAACCTCGACGACGCGCCCGAGTAGGGACACCGGGCCGTGTGCGGGATCTGCGGGATCGTCGAGTACGACGGCGGCGTCGACCGCGACGCGCTCGCGCGGATGACCACGGCCCTGCGGCATCGCGGCCCTGACGACGAGGGCTTCCACGTCGAGAACGGGATCGGCCTTGGCTTTCGCAGGCTCTCGATCATCGACGTCGAGGGCGGGAACCAGCCGCTCTCGAACGAGGGCGGCACGGTCTTCCTCGTCTGCAACGGCGAGATCTACAACTGGGAGGAGCTGCGTCACGACCTCGAGCGGCGCGGCCACAGGTTCGCGACGCAGGTGGACACCGAGGTGGTCGTGCATCTGTGGGAGGAGCACGGCCCCGGGCTCGTCCAGCGCCTGAACGGCATGTTCGCGTTCGCTCTCTGGGACGCGGCGCAGCAGACGTTCCTCGCGGCCCGCGACCGCCTCGGCAAAAAGCCGCTCTACTACGCCGACACGGGGCGGCAGCTGCTCTTCGGGTCCGAGCCGAAGGCGCTGCTGGAGCATCCGAGCTGCCCGGGCAAGCTCGACCACGAGGCGCTGGCCCGGTACCTCGCCTTCGAGTACGTGCCATCGCCGTGGTCGATTTTCGCCGGTGTTCGCAAGTTGCCGCCCGCCCACACGCTGCAATGGCGCCAGGGCCGCCTCGACATCGAGCGCTACTGGGAGCTCGGGTTCGACGAAACGCCGGCGGGCACAACGGACGACGAACTGGCCGAGGAGCTGCGTGAGCGCCTGCGCGAGTCGGTCCGGCTCAGGCTGATGTCCGACGTGCCGCTAGGCGCGTTCCTGAGCGGCGGGATCGACTCGAGCAGCATCGTGGCCCTGATGTCGGAGCTCGCGCCCGGGCGCGTGAAGACGTTCTCGATCGCCTTCGAGGAGCCGAGCTTCGACGAGTCGGCCCACGCCCGGCACGTGGCCGACCGCTTCGGCACGGACCACCACGAGCAGGCCTTCACGCCACGCGAGGTGCTCGACCTTCTCCCCGACGTCACCGGCTGGCTGGACGAGCCTTTCGGCGACGCGTCCGTCCTGCCGACGCACCTGCTGTCGCGCTTCACGCGCGGCTCGGTGACCGTTGCGCTCGGCGGCGACGGCGCCGACGAGCTCCTGGCCGGCTACCAGACGTTCCCCGCCGACCGGCTGGCGCAGCTCTATCGCGTTCCTCGCGCCCTGCACGCTGGCGTCTTCCTGCCGCTCGCCGAGCGGCTGCCGGTCTCCAACCGGGACTTCAGCGTGGAGTTCAAGCTCAAGCGCTTCCTGCGCGGCATGTCCTTCCCGGACGACGTTCGCCACCAGGCCTGGCTCGGGTCGTTCGACCCGGCCCAGCAGCGCAGGCTGCTGCTCGATCCGGCCCCGGGCGACCCCTACGACCACGTCCGGCGGGCACTGGCCCGATACCCGGGTGCCGACCGCCTGCAGCGCCTCATCTACCTGTACGGGACGACCTACCTCCCCGACGACATCCTCTTCAAGGTCGATCGCGCGAGCATGGCCTGCTCGCTCGAGGTGCGGGCGCCGTTCCTCGACTACACGCTTGTCGAGTTCCTCGGTCGCGTCCCGTCACGCCTCAAGCTCGACGGCCTCCGGACGAAGATCCTGCTGAAGCGGGCGATGGGCGACAGGCTCCCCGAGGGCGTCGCCTCCCGCAGGAAGAAGGGTTTCGGGATCCCGACCGCCAAGTGGCTGAAGGAGGATCTGCGCGAGCTGCTGCTCGACGAGCTCTCGGGCGAGCGCCTACGGCAGCAGGGCCTGTTCGACGCGCGCGAGGTCGAGCGCCTGGTTTCCGATCACCTGAACGGTCGCCGCGGCCTGCACAAGGAGCTCTGGACGCTGCTCATGTTCCAGCTCTGGCACCGCAACTACCTGGAGCGGCGCGCGGCTCCGGCGGCGGCGATGGCGCCGCAGATCCAGACGCCGCCGACGGCGACGTTCCCGACCGAGACGAAGTAGGACTGGGTCAGGCCGAGGACGAGGCCCGAGACGAGGACGGCTCCGGCTGCGGCGACCGCTCGCCGCTCGGCAGCCGTCGCGCGGTAAAACGCCCGGCAGGCGGCCAGGAGCAGCGCGACGGCGAGCGCGAGGAAGAGCACGAGCCCGGCGCCGCCCAACTGGAGACCGAGGCCGACGTAGGAGTTCTCGGGCACGCCCGAGCGGAAGTAGTAGAAGCGGTCGACGAAGACCTTCTCCTCGGTGCCGAAGCCGTAGCCGAGCGCGGGACGGTCGGCAGCCTGCGCCAGGGCCCCCCGCCAGGCCTGGGCGCGGCCGCTCGCACCGAAGAGATGCCGCCGGATCGGCGGCGCCGGCCGGTCGAGCGGGCCGCGGCCGATCTCACCCTCGAGGGGAAGGACGTCCTGCGCGTTCCGGTCGCCGGGCGGCGGCACGCGAGGTGCCTTCCCCGTCGTCGCGTTCGGGACCTGCGCGATCGCGACGCTCGCCACGACGAGCCCGAGCGCGACCCCGCCGACGATGGCCCGCGCCCTCGGAGTCGCCGCCGCGGCGAGGACGAAGAGGAGCGTGGCCGAGAACGCGGCCAGCATCGCCCCGCGAGAGCCGGAGGCGATGATCGAGCCGTCGAGGAGCAGGATCCCAGCGGCCGCGGCGGCCTGCTCGAGCCGGCTCCGTGCCTCCCAGAGCCACCAGACCGCAAGCGGAAGCGCGACCGAGAGCAGGAGCGGCATCGTGTTCGGGTTCTGGCCCATCCCGCGGTAGCGGGCCGGGTACTGCTCGGACGCAGGCTGGACGGCGTCGGAGTACACGATCGCGAGCACGATCAGCCCGACGGCCGCCACTGCGATCGCTCCCGCGAGGACGGCGAGCAGCAGCCGCCGGGCGAGCACGCGATCGAACGACGCCGCAACGGCAAGCGCCGAGGCCGCGACGGCGAGGACGGTCAGGGAGGCCGCACGCCCGAGGCTCAGGCGCGGATCGGTCGACCAGCCCGCGGACACGAGCGCCAGCCCGACGAAGAGCGCCGCCAGCGTCCCCGGCGCCCACCGACTTAGTAACACAGTGTCACTAGGTCCCGAACGCGCGCCGTCAGCGGAACCGGGAGCTTGTAACACAGTGTTACTAGCGCCTGAGGCGGCCCGGCGGAGCGTGAGCGCCTGGGCGACGGCGAGCGTCGCCAGCGCCACGAGGCAGAGCCAGCGGAGCGGCCGGCCGACGAGCTCGAAGAGGTCGACCGTGCTCGACGCGCAGGCGAAGGCGAAGATCGTGAAGGCGAGTAGCCGCGGCAGCGCCCGGTCCGAGAAGCGACCGACGAGCGATTCCGCGAGGGCCTCGAGGCGGCTCAGTAGCCCGGCGCTCCGAGGCGCTTCAGGAGGCGGTCGACGAGCCCGCGGTCGACCCGGATCGTCGAGTCGGACGGCTCCTCGCGCAGGCTCGAGATCCTCGGATCGCCCCCGGCGCGGCGGTCGATCGCTTCGATCAGCCGCCCCTGCTTGTCGAAGCAGAGCTCGAGCGCGAACCGGTTCGCGCCCCGCTTGTAGAGCAGGCAGTCGAACCCCGTGCCGACGTTGACGCGGTAGGCGTCGAGCAGGGGCTGGTCGAGCGGCCCGACCGCTGCGAGGACCCGGCGCATGCCGGCGAGCTCCGAGTCCGCGTGCCGGCTCGCCTCCCACCGCCCGATCGGGATCAGAGCGACGAGGATCGCTACGGCGGCGGCGGCGCCCATCAGGAGCCGCCGGGTTCTAGCCGCCATCTTGCCCCGCCAGCTCATGCAGGAGCGACCGGTAGCGCCCGATCGCCACCTTCCGGTCGGCCTGCTCGGTCACGTAGGCCCGCGCCCGGGCCCCCATCTCCTCGAGATCGACCTCGCCCGCATAGGCACGCCGAATCGCCCCGGCGAGCAGCTCGGGCCGCCCCGGTGGCACGATCATCCCCGTTCCCGACTCGGCCACGACCTGCGCCGTCTCGCTCGTCTCGTCGGCGGCGACGATCACCGGCCGCCCGACCGCGAGGATCCCGTAGAGCCGGCTCGGCACGACGTAGCCGGCGAGGCCGCGGGCCAGCCCGACTACGTGGATGTGCGCAGCCGAGAGCGACTGCGGCAGCACCTCGCGCGGCTGGTACGGGAGGAAGTGCACGTTGTCGGCCTCGAGCCGGTCGGCCAGCTCGACGAGCGCCGCGCGCCGCGCTCCGTCGCCGACGATCGCGATCGCCAGGTTGTCGAGATCGCGCAGAAACGTGGCCGCACGGACGAGCGCGTCGAGATTCTGCGCATGGCCGACGTTGCCGGAGTGCATGACGACGAAGCGGCCCGCGAGCCCGTTCTCCCGGGCCCACTCGTTCTCCCGGTCCTGCGGCGTCAGCACGTCGGTGTCGACCCAGTTCGGGATCACCCTGAGGCGCTCGGGCGGCGCCCCCTTTTCCTCGAGCCTGCGGCGCATCGTCTCGCCGATGGCCACGACCCGGTCTGCGCGCTCGAGGTAGTAGCCGATCGCACGCCGGAGAAAGCCGACCAAGACCGGGTTCTCGACCCTTTTCAGCTCGACCGCGATCTCCGGGAAGACATCCTGGCTGATCACGACGAGCGGTGCGCGGAAGCGCCGGGCGACGGCGAGCGCGACGTCCGCGATGATCGGGGGATCGGTCATGCAGAGGACGACGTCGGGACGCGGCTCGCGCAGGCCCGCTCGAACCGACGCCGCGAGGTAGGTCGCGTAATTGATCGCGCGCAGCGGTAGCTTCGCGCGGTCGTATGCGGTCGAGTGGACGCGCACGATCTCGACGCCGTCGCGCACGCTTCGTCCGGGCGGGGACTCGACCGGCGCAGCCCAGAGCATCCCCGTGACGATGGTGACGTCGAACTCGTCGGTCAGCGAGCGGCAGAGGTCGTGCAGGAGCTGCGCCGTCGCCTCGACACCGGGCCAGTAGTACTGGTTGAAGACGAGCAGGCGCGGCCTGCGGCCATGGCCGTTCCGGGAGGGGGCCGGAGCGCTCAGGTCGCCGCCGCCCGGCCCGCCGCGAGGGCGGTGAGGAGGAAGGAGCAGATCCAGACGCTCAGCGTCGCCGTGTTCCCGGCCGAGTAGAGGTAGGACTGGAAGAGCGCAAGGAAGAGACCGACGAGGAGCACCGCAGCGCAGGCGGCGACCTGGGGCCGCGCTGCACGCTCGGCGCCGAGCAGCGCCCGCCCGCCGGCGTACACGAGACAGCCGAGCACGGTCAGCAGCAGCACGACGCCGAGCAGCCCGAGCTGGAGGAACATCCCGATGAACGAGTTCTCGGGCACGCCGCCCTGGAAGTAGTAGTAGCGATCCGTGAAGACACGGCCTTCGGTGCCGAAGCCGTATCCGAGACCCGGCCGGTCCACCCCCTGCCTGATCGCGCCCTCCCAGGCGTCCACGCGTCCGCTCGAGCCGAAGATCGTCCGCCCCTTTGGCGGCTCGTAGCGGCCGCCGGGTGGGCGCCCGATCTCGTCCTGCTGGCGCAGGGAGCACTCGGCGTCGTTCGGCGTGCACCTGTTCGTGTAGACCGACGCCGAGCGGTTGGCGTTCGAGTTCGGCTTCGGGATCTTCGTGATCGCAATGCCCGCCGCGAGAGCGGCAACGGCGCCCACGACGACCGCCACGCGGAGCGCATTCGTCCGCGCCGCCGCCAGCGCTGGAGCCGCCGAGGCCGCGAAGCCGGCGACGATGGCCGCGCGCGACCCCGAGGCGATGATCGACCCCGCAAGCAGCAGCAGCGCCGCCCCGGCCGCGAGTCGCAGGCGGCCGTGCTCGCGGAGCAGCAGCCAGGTGGCGATCGGCATCCCGACCGCGAGCAGCATGACGACGGTGTTCGGGTTCTGACCGAGGCCGCGGTAACGCGCGGCCGAGCTCGAGGTCGCCTCCTGGACGGCATTGCCAGGATCGACGGCGAGAATGGCAAGCCCGACGAGGGCGACGACGACGCCGCCCGCGAGTACAGCAACCAGCACGCTCGTGACGGCTTCACGGCGGCCGGCGGCGGCGAACGCCAGCGCCGCGGCGGTGACGACGATCGTCGAGAAGGCGACCACGCGGCCGGCGGTCAGCCGGGGATCGGTCGACCAGAAGACCGACACGCAGCCGAGGGCGAGAAACGCGAGCACGGCGCCGTAGACGGCGGGAAACCGGCGCCCCGGCCGCGGCGGCGACCGCACGTAGGCGAACGAGAGCGCCGCGCCGCAGAGCGCCGCCAGCATCACCCACCGCAGAGGGCCGGCCACGGAACGCACCGACGGCGACCAGTTCGAGCCGCAGGCGACGAGCAGGAGGGTGCCGACGATGCCGAGCGAGACGGCTTGCTCGAGCGGCAACCGGCGCAGAGTCTCTCGCAAGGCGGCTGCCTAGGATACTCAGGACATATGCGGTACCCAGAGCGGATCGTCCCGGAGGAGACCGGCCCAGGGATCCTCGCGATCCACCTGAAGCGCTACGAGTTCGCCCGCCCGCTGTGCGCGGGCGCCGACGTGCTCGACGCCGCCTGCGGTGTCGGGTACGGCAGCGCTTACCTGGCAGAGGTCGCCGAGCGGGTCGTCGGCGTCGACCTGAGCATGGAGGCGATCGCCCACGCGCGGGCCCACTACGCACGCTCGAATGTCGAGTTCCGGCAGGGCGACCTCCTCGACCTCGATCTGCCCGACCTGGCCTTCGACGTCGTCTGCTCGTTCGAGACGATCGAGCACCTTCCGGACCAGGACCGGTACCTGGCGCACGTCACGCGCGTGCTGCGACCGAAGGGGGTGCTCTTCGTATCGACCCCGCAGGCGGCCGAAACGACACTGCGCCCCGCCAATCCGCACCATCACGTCGAGTTCTCGCGCCCCGACTTCGAGGCGCTCTTGGGGCGATTCTTCGACTCGGTCGAGCTCTACGGCCAGCGCCGCCTGCAGACCGCCCGCCACCGGCTGGTGCAACGGCTGGACGTCTTCGGCCTCCGGAAGCGCCTCCCATTCCTCCGGCGGGCCTCGGTCGTTCTCGGCACGGCTCCGATGGAGGAGGTGGGTGCGGACGGGCTTGCGATCGACCGGGAGGACCTGGAGCGCGCCAACGAGCTCGTGGCCGTCTGCCGGGGGCCGCGGCGGCCGGCGGCATGAGGATCGCCCACCTCGTCATCAGCGGGGACGTGGCCGGCGGGCAGATCGTCGCGCTCGAGCTGGCCCGTGCAGCCCGGGAGCGCGGCGACGACGTGGTCTTCCTCTCGCCGACCCGGGGCTCGTTCACGAACCTGGTCGAGGACGAGGGGATGCGGGTGCTCCGGGCGGACGTCTCGCGCACGTTCCGGGTCGGGGGCGCGTTCCGGCTCGCCCGGGCGCTGCGCAGGGAACGCATCGACATCCTCCACACCCACGCGGCGATCGCGGCCAACGTCCTGGGCAGGGTCGCCGGCAGGGTCGCCGGCGTCCCCGTGATCTCACATCTCCACATCGAAAACCACTTTCCGGCGAACCGCGCCCGCGCCGCCGTGCTGCGCGCGCTCGACAACGCGACGGCGCGACTCGCCGCCCGCATCGTCGTCGTCTCCGAGGACACCCAGGGCGTGCTCGCCGCGCAGGGCTACCCCAAGCGCTTGATGGTCGTCGTGCCGAACGGGATTCCGCTTGTTGTCCATTCTGACAACGGAGCCGGACAAAGCAGACTCGCCGAGCTCGGGGTGCCCGATGGGGTACCGGTCGTGGGCGAGATCGCCCGCCTGTGCGACGTCAAGGGGCAGAGCGAGCTGATCGCTGCTGTCGCGCGGCTGCCGGAGGTCCATGCGGTGCTCGTGGGCGAGGACCTGGAGGGGGGCGGTGCGTTCCGGGTACGACTCGAGCGGGAGGCCGATCAGCTCGGCGTGCGCGACCGCGTGATCTTCGCCGGCTACCAGCCCGCGGATGCCGTCCTCCCCGGTTTCGACGTCTTCGTCCTGCCGTCCTGGATCGAGGGCATGCCGATCACCGTGCTCGAGGCGATGGCGCACGCCAAGCCAGTCGTGGCCACGCCCGTCGGAGGCACGGCCGAGGTGGTCGTCGACGGCGAGACGGGGCTGCTCGTCCCGCCGCGCGATCCTGAGCGTCTCGCCGAGGCGATCCGGCGCCTGGTCGCCGACCGCGACCTCGCCCGCCGGCTCGGCGAGGCGGGCAGGGCACTACTGGAGGAGCGCTTCACGGCCGAGGCCATGGCCCGAAAGGTGCTGGCCATCTACGACGAGGTCGTCGCGTCCTGACCGTCGCCGTCGTCATCCCGACGCACGGCCCGACGACATATCTCGCCGAGGCCCTAGCCAGCGTCTCCGAGGCGGACGAGGTGATCGTCGTCGAGGACGGCACGGCGCAGGCAGACGAGGCCGCACTCGGCGGAGCGAGGCTGCTGCGCCTCCCGCGCGTCGGCCGGTCCCGCGCGCGAAACGCCGGCGTCGAGGCCGCCTCGGCGCCGTTCGTGGCCTTCCTCGACGCCGACGACGTCTCGCTGCCGGGCAGGCTCGCCCGGCAGAAAGCCGCGCTCGAGGCGGCCCCCGACGCCCCGCTCAGCTTCGGCCGCGTGCGCGTGGTCGACGGCTCGCTGACACCGGTCCCGGACTGGAACGAGCTCCTGGCAGGTCGCTTCGCGCGGCTCACGCGCGGCCCGGTGGACGTCGAGGCGATCCTCGGCAGCCGTTGCCCGATCTACACGTCGGCGACGATGGTCCGACGCACGGCCTTCCTCGACAGCGGAGGCTACGACCCGCGCTTCGACGCGTACGAGGATCTCGACCTCTACCTGCGCCTGGCGGCAAGGAGCCAGCTCGCGCCGGTGGACGGAGAGCCTGTGGCCAACTACCGCCTGCACGGCCAGAACACCGACTCCGACCGCCTCTTTGCAGGCGCTCTCGGCGTCGCCGACAAGCACCTCCCGGCGTCGCGCGGCGCCGTCCGCCGCCTGCTCCTGGAGCGACGGGTCGATGCGCTGTGGGGACTGGGCCGCTTCGGTGAGGCGCGCCGGGGCGCCCTGGCAGCGCTCGCCGGCGAGCCACTGCTGCTGCGCGATCCCCGCTTTCTGAAGCGGCTCGCGGCCTCGCTCGTGCCCACGCCGGTCCTCCAGGCACGCCGTCGAGCATGAGGATCGCGCTGCTCAAGGACATCGCCTCGCCCTACCGCATCCCGCTCTTCAACGCGCTCGCGGCGAAGCCCGGGATCGACTTCCGGCTCCTGCTCGCGAGCCGAAACGACCCCCGCCGGAACTACCCGCACTACGCCGAGGAGTTCGGCTTCGAGCACCGTGTCCTGCCCGGCTTCGAGCTCCGGCGCGGGTTGCGGTGGGTCGTCTTCAACCGCGGCCTCGGCCCGGAGCTCGCGAGCTTTGGGCCCGATGTGCTGATTGTCGGCGGCTGGGCGCAACCCGTGTTCTGGCGGGCGATCCTTTGGACGCGGCGGCACCGGACCCCGCTGGTGCTCTGGGTCGAGAGCACTGCCCGCGACGCTCGCAGCGGGGCGGGCCTGCTCGAGGCGGCGAAGCGGTTCGCGATCGGCTCGGCGGCCGCCTTCCTCGTCCCCGGCCGGGCCTCGGCCGAGTACCTCGGGTCGTTCGGCGTCGAGGCCGAGCGAATCGCGATCGCGCCGAACGCGGTCGACCTCTCGATCTTCGCCGACCGCGTGGCGGAGGCTCGCGGACGGCGTGACGAGCTCCGGGCCGCCCGCGGCCTCGAGGGCTGTGTCTTCGTCTCGGTCAGCCGCCTCTCGCCAGAGAAGGGCGTCGACGTTCTGGTGCGAGCGTTCGAGGGCGTGCCGGCGCAGCTGGTCGCGATCGGCGGCGGCCCTCAGGAGACGGCCCTGCGAGCGAGCGCTCCCGCGAACGTGCGCCTGGTCGGCCAGGTGGAACGCGACGAGCTACCGGAGTGGTACGCCGTGGCCGACGCGTTCGTGATGCCCTCGCGCTCGGAGACCTGGGGGATGGCGATGAACGAAGCTGCCGCCGCCGGCCTGCCGATCGTCGCGACCGAGGCGCCGGGTGCGGCCTACGAGCTGGTCGACGAGGGCGTCAACGGCTTTCGCGTCCCGGTCGGCGACGAACGGTCGCTGCGGGAGGCCCTGAGCCGCGTGGCGGAGGATCCCGGCTGGCGCGAGGCCGCGCGCGGGCGAACGCTAGAGCTCGCGCGTGGGTTCACGCCGGAAGCGTGGGCTGAAGCGGTCGAACGGTTGTCGCAGCGACTTGCGGCGGCGTCGGTATAGTGGCCGGCGACGGACCCGCGGTTATGGACTCGTGCCCAGTGGGTAGTCCGTCCGCCAGGCAAATGGCTCAGATAGCGAAACGACACAGATTCCTCCGGCTGCTTGCGCCGATCGCCGTCGTCGCCGGTGCGCTCATCGCCATCCCCGCGGCCACGTCCGCCGGGGCGGCGGGCTTCAATCCGCAGCTCTTCGCCAACGGGCAAGGCACGGCGCTCAAGATCCGCTACGTCGCGTCCGCCGCCGAAGACCCGACCGCCAAGGTCAAGATCGCCGTCCCGAAGGGATTCGCGCTCAGGACGGCCTCGGGCCGCATCGGCACCGCGAAGCTCTCCTTCCTGGCAACCGACCTGAAACGCGTGGTCAAGGTCAGCGGCGCGATCACCGCGTCGGCCGGCTCGAGCTTCCCGACGGAGGCGACCTCGTGTACCGGGACGCCAAATCATGCAGCCGTGTGGCTGATCGATGTCGCCGTCTCGGGCACGCCGATCCGGCTGCTCATCTTCGGCGACGCGGTCAGCGGCGCGGTCTCGTCGTTTGCCTCGGCCAGCCTCGACTTCTGCCTCGCGGCGCCGGACACCCCCCGGGGAACCGCCGGCCGTGCGCCGCTCGGCGCGAAGCTGCTGAGCATGGAGCTGTCGACCACGGGCCTGACCGCTCCGACCCAGGGCGGGATCTACCGCTGGCGCGCGACGGCGACACCCTACGAGTCCGGGAGCGGACTCGCGAAAGCCGACCGGACGGTCGAGATCCAGTCGGTGCACGTCCTGCCGATCAGCGTGACGCTCGAGGCAAAGTTGGCCAGCGTCAGCGGCCGCACAGCCCTGATCGACTTCAGCGGCACCCTGATCGCCAACGGCAACGGAGTGCAGGGGATCTTCGTCGAGCTGCTCCAGAACGGGAAGAAGCGTGCAACCCTCACCACCGGCAAGGGCGGCGTCTTCAAGGCAAGTGGAAAGATCCCGGGGGCGGCGGGCAAGACGCTGACCTTCGTGGCCCGCTCGGTTCAGCCCGACAAGGACCTGGGCTCCGGAAGCTGCACGTCGACGTTCAAGCCGCCGATCTCGCCGACGGCGCTCAAGTGCACGGACGCCACGCTGCCCGGGTTCACGGTGTCGAGCAAGCCGGCGAAGGTCGTCGCGCGCTAGCGCTCGAGTGCCCGCCGGGCCGGCTGAACGTCAGCCGGAAGTGTGTTCCGCAAGCACGAGCGCCAGGGCCTCGCTGACCGCGCCTCGCCCGCCCGGCGCGACGAGAACCCCGTCGGCCGCGGCGCGCGCCTCGGGAGCAGCGTCGGCCGGCGCCAGACCGAGCCCGGCCAGCTCGAGCGCCGGTGCGTCGCGCGGAGCGTCCCCCACGTAACAGACCTCCTCGAGCTCGACGCCGAGCTCGGCCGCGAGCTCGGGCAGCACAACGTGCTTGTCCTTCCGCCCGGCCCAGACGCGCTCGATTCCCAGCTTCCTCGCGATCACACCGACGATCGCCGTCTCCTCGCCCGTGACGAGGACGATCTCGAGCCCTGCCCGCCGCGCCGCGAAGACCGCGTCGATATCGCGGAAGAACAGCGCTTTCGACTCGCGGCCGGCCTCGTCGAGGATCACTTCCCCATTCGTGACGACCCCGTCGATGTCGAGCGCGACGACGCGGATCACAGGCCGACGCGGCGGAGCTTTTCCATGATCGGCCGCTCGCTCTCGTAGATGACCTTCTCACCGTCACCCCGGGCCCGTTCCCA
>JBBRYK010000037.1:0-24892 GCA_038237665.1 Gaiellales bacterium
CCGAGCAGAACCCGCTCCAGCGGCGCGCATTCGAGCTGCTCGAGCTCAACCCCAACCGCGCGTAGACAGAACCAAACAGGCCATCAACCCGCGATCCCGCTGCCGGAGCGCAATCGCCTACCTCAGGGCCGAAAACTTCCGGCTAAACGCCGCCAACGACTCGCTCGCGTTGTCGGTGCGGGTGGGGGTGAACACGGCTGAGGCTGTGGTCGCGCTGGATGCGCGGCCGGAGCTGGGCGAGGGGATGGTGACCGGCGATGTCGTGAACACGGCGGCACGGATCCAGGCGCAGGCCCCTGTTGACGGGGTCGCGGTCGGTGAGGTCACCTACCGGGCGACCGAGCGGGTGTTCGAGTACGCGCCGCTTGACCCGATCTCGGCGAAGGGAAAAGCAGAGCCGGTGACAGTCTGGCAGAGGTGGGCTCGGGGAGGGGCCGCTCGGCGGCCCCTCCTTCGGGACTTCTTCGCAAACGCGGCCGGCCGTCCTACACTCAGTCGGTGCCGGAGCGGCTTGAACATCCGGCTGCGGCAGGCGTCGTCGCCAGGGGCCCCAAGGTCAGTCGCGGCGTTCTGCGGCATGGCCGATTGAAGGGACTTCGATCGTACGTCAGGGGATTTCTACTCTCCGACCTTGGGTGCGGTGTGATCGTGCGACGCGTCCAAATTTCGCGTCAACTCACCCGAAGCCACCCTTGGTCCTCGTGTCAACTCGCGTGGTTTTCGTATGCTCTCGCCACCGATGGGCCGGGCAGGGATCGAACCTGCGACCTTGGGATTAAAAGTCCCCTGCTCTACCAACTGAGCTACCGGCCCTCGAATCCCAGTATTGCGCGCGGCCATGAGTAAGGCGGGGCCGAAGTGGGTACGTACGAACCGGATGATGTTGCGGCGGAGAGGGCTCCTCCTGCGGTTGGCGTACCTACCTGCCCTGGTAGGGGCTGGGTTGGCTGTGGCCATTCTCGGCCACAGCAGCAATGGCGACGCTGCCGCGACCACCGCGGCAACGCCCGCGGGCAAGCGGAACACATTAGCGAGATCGGTCGGCGCCGGAGGTTCGGCCAGGCTGGCCGCGCAGACGTGCCCGACGCCGGACAGCGCCGTGTCGAAGCTGCTTCCCGTTGGGTTCCCGAAAAACTTCCCGCTCCCGCGCGGGACGGTGGTCACGGTCTCGCACGAATACCACGCAAAGGGATCCCCGAAGACATTCGTCGTGTACGGCTATGCGCCTATCTCGCTCCGCGACGCGACGCTCTTCTTCATCCGCGAGATGCCGCGGAATGGCTACGTGCTTGGCCGCGGAGACTCCGAGCCCACCGAGGCGGAGGCGCCGTTCCAAGGGCGCGGCATGCGCGGAGCGTGGAAGGCGGCGGTTAGGATCTCGTGCCCGAACCTCGTCCAGCTCCTCGTCGGCGTCTCGCCGGTTGCGAAGAGGTCGTAGATCACGCTCGCCGCAGAGCCGCAGAGCCGCAGCCGCTGGCCGAGTGGGCGTGGGTCTCGACTCGAGCGCACGGGAATAGCGTTTCATTTGTCACGCGCCAGGGCATTCAAACATTGCGCTCGCTCCTGAGCGGTCGACCGGGTCGTGCGGATCCCCCCGACCTCAGCGAATTCTTCTAGGAGGACACGTGAATAGAACTCGTCGCTACGTCTGGCGTGCGGCGGTTGTCTTGTCGCTTCTCAGCCTCGCCCTTCTCGTGGCGAGCGCCGCTGCTTCGCCCACGCGGAACCTGGGGCCCAAGCGGACCGCGGACAGGGGCGGGATTTACTCAGCCGGCACATTTTCCTTCGGGACGCCGGTGCAAATGCCTAAACCGAACCTGAGCCAGGTTTTCTTCCAGCAGGACGCCGAGCCGGAGATCAAGACCGACAGCTTCGGCAACATCTATCAGACCGCGATCAACGGCGTTCCCGGCGGTACCGATCTTTGGAAATCGACCGACAAAGGCGCGACTTTCGTGAACCTCGGGCAGCCTGACGGGGCGCAAGACCACTGCACGATGCTGCCTCAATGCGCTGCCGCGGGCGGTGGCGACGATTCGATCGACGTCTCGAACGGCGGCTACCTCTACGTCTCGAGCCTCTGGCTCGGTTCCGTTACCATGTCGACCTCCACGGATGGCGGGACGGGAGGCGCCCTTCCGGGGCAAGCTTGGACCGTCAATCCCCTCGCCGCGACCATTCCCGGTGACGATCGGCAATGGATCGCCGCGTATGGCCCTCAGACCGTGTATATGAGCTACACGGACATCGTGACGGGAGCGGTCCGTGTCGAGAAGTCAGTAGACGCAGGCAAGACCTTCAGTTTGCCCGTCTCGGCCACAACCTCGCCTATGTCAGATTTGCAGGGGAATATGGCCGTGGATCAGTACAACGGAAACGTGTACGTGGTGTTCATTCCCGTCGGCGCCCACAACCAGATCTATCTGGGGAGGTCGACCAACGGCGGCTCGACGTTCACGACGATCAAGGCCTACGAGGGTCCGGCCGGCAGCGACAACGGTCAAGTCTTTCCCAGCATGGCGCTCGACCGCGTCGGCAACATCCACATCGTCTTCAGCCGCTGCAGCATCCCCGGCCACACGAACTGCCAGATTTACTTGGTCAGCTCGGCCGACCAGGGCACCACGTGGAACGACGCCGTCCGGGTGAGCGACCTCAGCGCCGCGACGGCGACAGCCGTCGAGCCGAGTGTCGCGGCCGGTGGCGACGGTGTCGTCAACGTCACCTGGTTGGGATCGCCTGCGGCCACACCGGACGTCGCGAGTAACTGGCACGTCTTCTTCGCGCAGACGTGGAACGCCCTGTCGCTGACCCCAACCTTCGCCCAGAACCAGGCGGAATCGGCAGTAATGCACGACCAGGACATCTGCTTCAACGGCCTCGGCTGCGCCGCAACCCCAAACCAGAGCCCGGGAAACCGCGACCTGCTCGAGTACTTCTCGATGACGATCGACCCCGACGGGAACGCGAACATCGCCTACACGGACACCGTCACCAATTGCAACCCCACCACGTGCATCTCCAACTCCTGGTTCACCAAGCAGACGGGCGGTCCGAGCGCCTTCGCTCCCCCACCTTCACCCGGACCGGCGACCTTCGCAGCCAACGTGCTTCTCCCGCAGAAGGGAGAGGGCGAGCCAAGCATATGGGTGGATACTCACAACTGCATCTATGTAACGGCGCCCGGAGCCCCGAGCGTCTGGAAGTCCGAGAACGGGGGTACGACCTTCTCGAACCCGGTCAATCCGGTCGCCGACGAGTCGACGCTCACCGGCGGTGACGAGGACATCATCACAGTGCCGAAAGCAGGCGGTGCCAAACCCGATCCGGTCTACTTCGCCGATCTCGGCCTGTCCACGGTCCACATCAGAAAATCGGTCGACGGGGGCGCAGCCTGGGCCAAACCCGGAGTCGGAGGGATAGCCGGAGACACAGCAGTTTCATCCGACCGTCAATGGCTCGCGGGCGACATCGTCGGCGCAGATCAGAACATCTACGAATGGGACCACGAGCTCGTGAGCGAGGTCATGCGCGTCTCGAGTTCGACCAACGACAGCGCATGGGTGACCGTTAGCGGCATGAGCGATCCCGAGCTCACTACGACGGTGCCGAATACGAACCCCGGCCCGATCTTCGTCAACAAGACGACGCACACCGTCTACGGCATCTTCAACGCGTCGATCCCCACGACGAACGCGATGAATCCGCCGTTCGGCAAGCTCTTGAACGTCTGGGATGCCGTGGGGCCGGGAGCCCCGAGCGGCGGCGGCCCGGCCGGGCCGTTCACGAACCACCCGGTCTTCAAGGGCGTCGTCGACTCCCCAACCACTCCGCCGACCCCGGCCGGGGCGGTAACGCACGGCACAAACAACGCCAACATCTTCCCGGCCGGTGACATAGACACGGCCGGAAACGTGTATGTCGCATGGAGCATGAACAATGCTCGCACGAACGAGTTCTCGATCTGGTTCGCCTCGTCCCACGATGGCGGCCAGAACTTCTACGGGCCTTTCCAAATCAGCCAGGGACCGGGAACGGCTGTGTTCCCGTGGGTTGCGGCTGGCTCCGCGAACCGGGTCGACGTGGTCTGGTACCAATCGACCACCGTCGGAGATCCGAACACGATGCCGGGCGCAGCAGCCTGGAACGTCATGTTCGGACAATCCCAGAACGCCAGCACACGCCAGCCGGTGTTCACCGTCAGCCAAGCCAGCGACCACGTCATCCATTACGGGCCGATAAGCACTGGCGGCCTGATCGGTAGCTCCGATCGGACGCTGCTCGATTTCTTCGAGGTCGCGGTCGACCGCAGCGGGCTGGCCAACGTCGCCTACGCAGACGATCACATCACCCCGGGCTCGGCGAGGGACTACTACGCGAAGCAGGCGAGCGGTCCTCTCGCATTGAGCGCTCCGACCAATCCGACCTGCCCCGGTGGTGCGACCGCCGTCACGGTCGCTTCCTTCAACGCCCGCGGCCAACGGCACACCGTTCGGGTCGTATGGAGGACGGCCTCAGAGCTTCACACCGTCGGCTTCAACATCTGGCGGCGGGCCGGTGGGAGCGGGAGCTACACCAAGCTGAACGCCCGCTTGATCCCTTCGAAGAGCCTGCTGGGGATCGGCGCCAACCCCTACGAATACGTCGACCGGCTCGTACGCGCCGGGAAGACCTACTCGTACCGGCTCGAGCTCGTCGGCAGCAACGGCAAGAGCCGCTGGGCCGGCCCGGTCTCGGCTCGGGCCAAGCGCTGACCAACTGAGGGCCGGGGCGCCGCAGGGCGCTCCGGCCCTCTACTTCTGGTCGCGCCGGTCCTGCCCGGCCCGGCGATCGCCGCCGGTCCGGCGGCCTTTGCCGTCCGGCGGCGCGTCGTCCCGCGTGCGGCGGTCTCTGCCCGTCCGCCGGTCGGCACCGGTGCGGCGGTCGTCAGCCTTGTTCTCGTCGCCCATGTCGCGAGCGACTGTACTCCCTTGATCGGCGCGCGCGGCGTAGCATCGCAGCATCGCGACCTCGTTCTGGCACCCCTTTTCGAACATGTCGGTCGTCCGCAACGCGCCGCTTTCGATCGTGCGGGGCCAGGGCGCGACCGTCTGGGACGACGCCGGGCGCGCCTACATCGACGCCACGGCGGGCCTCTGGTACTGCAACGTCGGCCACGGGCGCGCCGAGTTGGCCGAGGTGGCCGCGCGCCAGATGCGACAGCTCGAGAGCTACCACGCGTTCGGCCCCTTTACGACGCCGCCGACCGAGGAGCTGGCCGCGCGGCTCTCCGCGGTTGCCCCCATGGCGGGGGCGACCGTTTTCTTCACCGCCGGCGGCGGCTCGGATGCGATCGACACCGCCGGCAAGCTCTCGCGCGCCTACTGGATCGCCCTCGAGCGGCCGCAGAAGCAGACGATCATCTCGCGCAGCTTCGCCTACCACGGCGTCAATGCCTACGGGACGTCGCTCGGCGGCATCCCCGCAGTCGCGAACTCATTTGGACCGCTGGTTCCGGACGTCGCGCAGGTGCCCTGGAACGACGCCGCAGGGCTGGAGGCGACGATCGAGCGGCTCGGCCCCGATCACGTCGCCGCCTTCGTCTGCGAACCGATCGTCGGCGCGGGCGGCGTTCTGCTCCCGCCCGAGGGCTACCTCCCGCGCGTCCAGGAGATCTGCCGCGAGCACGACGTGCTCTTCATCTCCGACGAGGTGATCACCGGCTTCGGCCGGCTCGGCGAGTGGTTCGGCGGCAGCCGGTTCGGCCTCGAGCCCGACATGATCACGTGCGCGAAAGGCGTCACGTCGGGCTACGTGCCGCTCGGTGCGGTGCTCGTATCGGGCCGCGTGTCGGAGCCGTTCTGGGGCGAAGGCTCGAGGCAGTTCCTGCGGCACGGCTACACGTACTCCGGGCACTCGACGGCCTGCGCCGTCGGCATCGCGAATCTCGACATCCTCGAGCGCGAGGGCCTCTTCGAACGCTCGAAGGCGCTCGAATCGGTGCTCGAACGCGTGCTCCGGCCGCTCGAGTCGCATCCGCTGGTCGGCGAGGTCCGGGCCGGCGTCGGGCTCCTCGGTGCCGTCGAGATCGAGGCCGACGCTCTGGCAGAGCGGCCCGACCTGCCCGATCGAGTCCTCCACGCCGGACTCGAGCGGGGCATCATCGTCCGCCCGATCAGAGGCGTCGCGATGCAGCTCTCGCCGCCCCTCGTGATCTCCGAGCAGGAGCTCGAGCGGGTCGGAGAGGCGCTCGGCGAAGCCCTGGACGCCGTCTAGGTGAGCAGGCCCGCGTAATCCGGCTTGTGCTCGAACTCGCGCCAGCGCGCGGCCGGGTCGATCAATCGAGCTTCGCCATCACGTGCTTGACCTGCGTGTACTCCTCGAGCGAGTAGATCGAGAGATCCTTGCCGTAGCCCGACTGCTTGTAGCCGCCGTGGGGCATCTCGGAGACCAGCGGGATGTGGTCGTTGATCCAGACCGTCCCGAACTCGAGCGCGCGCGCGGCGCGCAGTGCACGCCCGATGTCGCGCGTCCACACCGAGGCCGCGAGCCCGTAGTCCACGCCGTTCGCCCACTCGATCCCCTCCTCGTCGGAGGAGAAGCGCTGCACGGTGACGACAGGGCCGAAAACCTCCCGCTGGACGATCTCGTCGTTCTGCCCCACCTCTGCGACGACTGTCGGCTGCACGAAGAAGCCGCGCGAGCCGTTCGAGCCGCCACCGCCACCGGTGAGCACATTGGCGCCCTGCGCCCGCTCCAGGAAGCCGAAGACCCGATCCTGCTGCGCCTTCGAGATGACGGGCCCCATGTCGATGTCCTCGCTCTCGGCCGGGTTGCCGACCTTCAACGACTCGACCGCTGGCACCAGCTCGTCGAGCAGCCTGTCGTAGACCGCGGGCCCCGCCAGGACGCGCGACGCCGCGGTGCAGTCCTGACCGGAGTTCCAGTAGCCGCCGATCTTGATCCCCTCCGCAACTGCCGCGGGGTCGGCGTCGTCAAACACGAGCACCGGCGCCTTGCCGCCGAGCTCGAGATGGACCCGCTTCAGCGAGTCCGCAGCCGCGCGCGCTACGTCCTTGCCGGTGGCCACGTCGCCCGTCAGCGAGACCATCCACACGTCCGGGTGGCGAACGATCCCCGCACCGACAGGCTCCCCGTCGCCGGTGATCACGTTCAGCACCCCTGCCGGAAAGATGTCGGCCGCGTACTCGCCCAGCTTCAGCGTCGAAAAAGAACCGGAGGTTGTCGACGCAGACAGGAAGCTCGTCGCGGGCCGCCGGACGGGGCTTGCCGACGTTCTGCGACTCGAGCACGGCCAGCTCCTCCGCATGCTCGTCCAGCGCATCGGCCAGCTTCAGCAGCAGCTCCGAGCGCTCCTGCGGTGTCGTGTCGAGCCACTCGCTCAGCGTGCCCTTCGCCGCAGCCACGGTGAAGAACTCGCCGGCTGCGACCTCCAGGTCGACACCGTCCACCGCGACGACATCCCCGTAACGCTTCCGGAGAGCGACGAGACGGACGTCGACGTCTCCCGCGGCGGCCTCGGACACCTCCGGTCGCTCCAGTTCTTGCACCGCCACGCGGGAAGCATCCCAGAGCAACCGACCCGGCGGCGAGTGGAGGCGTTAACCTCCCGCGCGATGCTCCGGCGCGTCTGGCCCCTCCCAGCCGCACTGCTGACGCTCTGTGTGCTCGCGTTCGCGTCGCCGTCCGCAAGCGGCGGCGGGCCGATCGCGAAGCCGCGCTGGCTCGGCGGCGTGCTGATCACGCAGTACTGGCCGGTCCCGGAGCGGTGGTTCAGCGGGAAGCTGATCTTTGCCCCCGGTCTGGTCGGCCGCCACCGCGTCGACTGGCTCTACTCGGGCAGCGGCCTGTCCATGGAGGGCGACGGCATCGGGCTGGACGGACGCGAGTACCACATCCAGAGGGTCGGCGACCAGGGTTGGGTCGACGAGCACGGCCGGCCGACGATCGCGAGCGCGAGCGGCTGGAGCCGCGGCTTCCCCTTCTGGCGCGGTCTCGGCTGGCGCGACCACCATGGCTTCGTCACGTTCCCGTTCGCCGACGGCACGTGGTACCACGGCACGCCCAAGCGCTACATCAGGCCAAAGGGGATCTCCTTCGGCGTCGGGCGGTCGCGACCGCTCGTCCCCTGGCGAAGTGTCGCCGTCGACCCGATCCTGATCCCGATGGACAGCCGCATCTTCGTGCCGGCGCTCTGCACGACGCCGAGCCACGGCTGGGTCGTCGCGGGGGACATCGGCGGGGCGATCATCGGACGCCACCTCGACCTCTTCCGCCCCGCGCCCCCGACCTCCGACATCCCGAGCGACGTCTGGCACGACCAGCGGATCTGGGTGCTCCCGCCGACCGCCAAGATCCCCAGGAAGCTGCCGGCGTGTAACGGGTCGGCGCTCGGCCGCGGCTAGTAGTCGCGCCAGTGGCCGGGTGTCGGCGTTCCGAGCGCCGCCAGCTCCGGCAGCGTCATGAAGCTGTAGCCGCGGGCGCGCAGCCGGTCGATGATCGTGGGCAGCGCGGCGGCCGTCTGCGGCAGGGTATGCATCAGGTCGATCGCGCCCGGTGTCGTCCTACCGACCACGCGGGAGACGATCGCCGCCACGCCCGGAAGGCGCCAGTCGAAGGGGTCGACCTCCCAGAGCACGACGGCCGAGTAGCCGGCTGCGCCCGCGGCGGCCACCGTCGTCGACGTATAGGCGCCGTACGGCGGCCGGAAGAACGGCAGCGGCACGACCCGGGCTAGCCGCCACCAGACGTCCCGGTCGTCGATCAGCCGTTTCAACGAGTCGTTGAACCCGAGCCTCGAGAAGTTCGCGTGGTCCCACCCATGGCTACCGATCGCGTGACCTTCCCGGACGGTCCGGAGCCCGAGCTGCTGGTTCGCGAGAACGGCCTGGCCGGTGCAGAAGAACGTCGCCTTCACGTGCTTGCTGGCGAGAACGTCGAGGACGCCCGCCCAGCCACCCGCGTCGTAGCAGTCGTCGAAAGTGAGCGCCACGGTCCGGCCGACGCCCGTGAAGTTCCCCCAGACGCGCGCGCGCACGGCATGCGTGGAAAGAAACGGCGCCGTTGTTGGAATGGGATCGGTGGAATTACCGGCCTGGTCGGAGGCGAGGATGCCGACGCGGTACGCGCCGGGCGCGAGTGACAGCGGAAACGTGAGCGAGAGCTCGGCAGGCCCGGGCGCGACCGACTGCGCGGCCAGCCGGGCGACCACGTTCCCGTACTGGTCGACCAGACGGGGCCGGATCTCGACGCGGTCTTCCGCGTCGGCGACCGAGAGACGGACGCGAATGCTCCCGCCGAAGGGCTCCGAATTCGTCAGAGCGCTCAGGCGCGGGGCGCGGGTGTCGACCCGAAGTTCCGTGGTCTGGATCGCCCGGTTGCCGGCGAGGTCGGTCGCCAGGGCGCGGATCGTGTAGAGCCCGTCGCGGGCACGCTGCGCCCCGTCGTAGATCGTCCCGTCCCAGACGAACCGCACGGTGCGCCGCCGCGGGACCGCGAGGTCGCGCGCCTCGTTCTGGACGACCTGTCCACGCGGCCCAATGACCTGGAGGGTGAGGCCGACGGCCTCGTTCGCCGAGAAGCGAATGACGGCCCGGTCGGTGCGCTGGTCGCCGTTGGGGCTGAACGAGAGAGGCCCGGTTGTCAGGGTGGGCGTCGGCGCCTGGTTGTCCACCGTCACACGGATGTGCGTCTGGTTGCCGGCCGAGTCCGTGGCTCGGATGATCGCCTTGCCCGAGAAACCGGCCGTGTCCCAGAAACCGGCGTAGCCGTCGCTCACGTCCAGGTCGTCGAAGATCAAATGCCACGTCGAGCCGCCCGCAGACCACTCGAAGCGCATCGACGAAACCACCGGCGCGTTGTCGACCACGACGATCCGCACCTTGCCGCGAACGAAGGAGCCTGCAGTCGGGCTCGAGATCGTGATCTGGCCCTCTGCGCCCGCGGGCGAGGCCAGCGCAGCCGCCGCCGCGAAAGGCACCAAGAGGAGGAGAAGTCGTCTCATCGCGTGGAGATCAGACGCGGCTGGACCCCGGCGAGAGCCGCCCTGAATGAGTAACCGCGAACGCCACGAGCGTCAAGCGAGATCATCAGGACGCCCGTGTTCTCGGTTCCCGGCGAATGCGGCGGGAAGACGAAGTTGCCCAGGCTCCAGGCGATGAGGCGGCCGGGCGCAGGCCGCGCGATCGGCTGCAGGACGTGTGGATGTGCGCCGAGAACGGCCGCAGCACCCGCATTGAGCGCTGCGGCGGCGAGCTCCTGCTGGCGGCTATCCGGGTAGCGGTCGAGCTCGATCCCCCAGTGGAACCAGGCAACGACGAGGTCGGCGTGGCGCCGCGCGGACCGAACGTCGTAGGCGATCGCCGCCGGGTCGGCGGCAGCCGTGCCGGGCCATGTGGGGCCCGCGGCGAAGCCGTCGGGGTTGATGTCCGAGTAGCCGAGGAAGGCGATCCGTAGACCGCCGCGGGTCAGTCGAAGAACGCCTCACGGCCGAAGTCGAGGCTGTGGTTGTTCGCGACCGTGAAGACGTCGATCCCTCCGGACTCGGCCGCGGCGTCGAGCGCGGACGGCGGGCCACGGAAGGTGAAGGGCTTGTTCGACACGGGCGAGCCGCGCGTCGAGACCGTTCCCTCGAGGTTCGCGGTCGCGAGGTCGGCCGACCGGAGAAGTGGGCCGACTGACGACCACGGATAGGCGGGACCGTTGGCCGCGATCGCGCTCGCCACGTCCGTTCCGAACGCGACGTCGCCGGCGGCCGCAAGCACCAACGGCCTGCTGACCAGCGTACCGACGTTTCGTCGCTCCTCGGGGCTGGCGACCGCGACCGGATAGCGGCCGGAGGACGGTGCCCGCGTGCGTAGGACGAAACCTCCCAGCCGCCCGCTCGTGGTGGTCGCGACGCGCCGGCCTCCGACGAACAGGCCGATCCGCTCGTCGCGGCCGGCCCAGCCCCGCACGACCATCGCCCCTCCCGGGGCCAGAAAGCGAGGGAGCGGCGACACGACCTGCAGCGGCGGCGCTTGAGCCGTAGCGAGCGCGGCGAGGACCGGGAGGAAGAAGGGCACCGGGAGTCCAAGATAGTCAGATGGCCTACGGCCCGTCACTGCAGCTCGAAGCGTCGCCTTGACGACCGACTTCGAGCGGTCGGAGCGCCGCCGCGCCGAGCTCGGCCGGATCCGGCGCCAGCGCGTTGTAGCCGCGGCTCTCGCACTCGGCGCACTCGGTGCGGGCGCCGGAGCCGTGGCGCTCCTGAGCGGGGGCGGCGGGTCCTCGACCACGACCCGGGCGGCGGCGCCGCCTCCCCCGCCGCCGGAGCGGATCCGCTACCGCGGGACGAAGCTCGCGCCCAAGCCCCACGGACGCGGCGAGCTGCCCACGCTCGAGCAGCAGCGGACGGCGGTCCGCCGCCTCCATCGGCTCGGCCTGCCGATCCTGTGCGCCGGGCAGCGCGGCCGCTACATCGCGCTGACGTTCGACGACGGCCCGGGCGAGTACACCGAGCTCGCGATGAAGATCCTGCGCAAGCGGCACATGCGGGCGACGTTCTTCATCGTCGGCTCGCGGGTCGCCTTCTATCCCTCCCTCCCCGCGCGGGAGGCGGCGCTCGGCGCGCTCGGCGACCACACGCGGACGCACCCCTACCTGCCCGGCCTGTCGACCGCGGCAATCCTGGAGCAGATCCGCTCCACGCGTGACCTCCTCCGGCAAAAGACGCCCGGCGACATCCTCCTCTTCCGGCCCCCCTACGGGGGACACGACGCACGCGTCGACCGGATCGCCACCTCCCTGGGCCTGCTCCAGGTCCTCTGGAGCGTGGATAGCGGCGACTCGACCGGATCGGACGTGAAGGGCGTCTACCGGAACGTACTCGCCGGGCTGAAACCGGGGGCGATCATCCTCATGCACGAGAACCGGGCGACGACGATCAAGAGCCTGATCCACTACGTGCTGCCCGAGATCCAGCGGCGCAAGCTGAAGCCGGTGAGCGTCCCCGAGCTGCTCGCGCTGGATCCGCCCTCTCCCGAGCAGGTCCGGAAACGCAAGTGCTAGCTGCGTAGACTGCCGCGCGGGGTGACCAGTGAGCTTCAACGCCGCAGGCGCTTCGCGAGCCAACAGGCGAGGCACCGCCGTCGCCGGCGGATCGCGCTCGTCATCCTGCTGGTCGCCGTCGCCGTTCCGACGCTGGCGCTGACCGCCTTCAGCGGCTCCGGGTCGTCCAAGTCCGACACGGCCGACGGACGCTGGGCCGGCGGGAAATCCGCGCCGGTGCGCTCGGGCCAGCTCGTCGGGGTTGCCCGCCAGCGGGCGGCGGTGCAGCGCCTGATCCGCTTCGGAGTCCCGATCTACTGCGCCGGAAACCAGGGCCGCTACGTCGCGCTGACCTTCGACGACGGGCCGAGCCTCCTAACCCCCCAGTTCCTCGCACTCCTGCGCGGCGCACACGCTCGCGCCACGTTCTTCATCGTCGGCGGCAACATGAACTCGGAGACGTTCAAGCGGTATGCCCAGCAGGAGGTCGCGCTCGGCGCGCTCGGCGATCACACCTGGTCGCACGTCGCCCTCAAGGACCTGCCCGAGGAACAGGTCGTGTCCGAGATCGGCAAGGCGAAGCGCGCGATCATCGACGCGACCAGGGCGCCCGTGCTCGTCTTCCGGCCGCCGTTCGCCGCGCACAGCTCGACCGTCGGACGCGTGACGAACCAGATGGGAATGCTCGAGATCCTCTGGAATACGGACAGCAAGGACTGGGCCGGCAGGGACTGGAACCACATCGCCGACAACGTCGCCGCCGGGCTCGAGCCGGGATCGATCGTGCTCATGCACGACACCCGCTCGGAGACGATCAAGGCCCTCAAGTACGCGATCCTGCCGGCGCTCCGCCTGCGCGGGCTGAAGGCCGTGACGCTGCCGGAGCTGTTCGCGCTCAACCCGCCGACCGAGGCACAGGTCCGAGACGACGCGTCTCGCGGGGCGTGTTCACGCGGGCAGTTCGACCAGGGCTAGGCGGGGCAGGTCGGCGAGGGCGGCGGCCCCTTCCGGCCATGTCCCTGGCCAGGTGCCCCACCTCCTCCCGTCGTCTACGCTATCAGCGATTTTTGCCAAAAATGGCAACTAAGCTGTGAAAAGACTCAGCAGGACGGGCGTAACGGCGAGCTCGGCGAGCCTGCGGTAGCCCTCGACCGAAGGATGGTCGCCGTCCGACGTCCACTCGCCGCGCATCCGGCCGGGCCGCTCCGGATCGTCGAGCGTGTCGTGGAACGGGAGCAGCGGAACGCCTTCCGCTTCGGCGACCGCGCGGATCAGCTCGTTCAGCTTCCTGATGGGCCCCTCCTTTACGGGCCAGCCGCCGTTCCACGGTAGGACGTCGCAGAGCGCCACGCGGAGACCAAGCTCGAGTCCGCGCCGCACCATCCCGCGGAGGTTCTCGGCGGCCGCTTCGACCTCATGACCCTGCGCAATGTCGTTGATGCCGCCCTGGACGACCAGCCCGGCGGCGCCGGCGACAGAGCGATCCAGCCGCGCCGCGATCTCGTCGGTGCGCTGGCCGTAGACCCCGCAGTTGCGGAAGACGAGCCCCGGATCTGCGCGCGCCGCCCAGTGCTCCCACTGGCTGCGCTCGTCGAGGTCGGCGCCGATGCTCGCCTGCACCCCCGGATCGGGATCCCAGTACGGCGACCCCGCAGTGATCGAGTCGCCGAGGGCGGCGACGAGCAGAGCGTCAGCCAACTGCAAGCGTTTCGTTCGCGGCGCTGACGGACAGCCCTGGAACGGTTCCGCCGGCAACGGCGTAGACGCGGCCGCCGATCGCTGCCAAGCCGAGGCCGTGCCGAGCGGTCGGAAGATCGGGCAGCGACGTCCAGCGGGCGCGACTGACGTCGTAGGCGTACACGGAGGCGATGGTCCCGGCCGGCTCCTCGCCGCCTGCCGAGACGATCCGGCCGTTCAGCGCTGCGGCAGCCGTTCCGCCGCGCGCCCTGGGAATCGGGGGAACTTGCCGCCAGCCTGAACCCGGCTTGTAGGCCTCGAAGACGCGCAGATTCGTATCGATCCCGCCGAGCCGTCCGGCCAGCGCGTAGACGCGACCGCCGAGAGCGGTCACCGCCAGGTGTTCTCGCGGTGTCGGCCCGGCGATCGTGCTCCAACGCAGCCGCATCAGGTCGAGCACCTGCGTCCGCGTTGCGAGTCGGCGCCCGACGTTGCCGATCGTCGCCACTCCGCCGACCACGTAGAGCTTTGTCCCGACCACGGCCGCGCCGCCCGCCGCCCGAGCCTCGGGCATCGGAGCGAGGGCGCGCCAGGAGCCGCCGTCGAGCACGAATGCCGAGCGCTGCGCCTGCCCGACTGCGTCGTAGCCGCCGGCGACGTAGAGCTTGCCTTTGAACGCGGCGGCCATGCCGTGATTGACCGCGATCGGCAGGTCGGGGAAGGAGCGCCAGCGGTTCTGCTCCGGCGAGTACGCCGTCACTGCAGGGCTGGTGCTGCCGTCCGCGAGATAGCCGCCGACGACCACGATCTCGCCCCGCAGCACCGTGGCGGCCACCTCCGCGCGCCCCGCGGGCAGCGGCGCGCGCTGTTCCCAGCCTCCGAGGCCGCCAGCCAAGCTCGCGGCGACAGCTGCAATCAGCACCCGCGCAGTCACGAAACGGCGATCTCTCCCACCGTCTCTCCCCGGCTGTTCGTGACCGGCGTCGCGCCGATCGTCCCCACCGGTCGTTCGAGCACCTCGAGGAACCGCCCGAGCGCAGGCCGCAAAGCCCGGGAGTTGCCGTCCTCGCACTTGAGCGCGACCGCGAGGCCGTCGCCCGCAACCGCGCAGAACAACCCCTCGGCACCTCCCTTTGCCACCCAGCCGGTCGCCGCGGTCATCAGGTCGGTATCGAGCGACCCGGCTCCGCCGACGAGCTCCGGGCGGGCGCGCATCGCCTCCGCTGTCCGCCGACCGCCGTCGACCTGGTCGAGCCGCGCGAACGAATAGGCCATCCGCTCGAGCTGCAGGGCGAAGGTGGGAACGCCACAGCCGTCGACGCCGACCGGAATGTCGGCGGGCGGGACGTCCGCCGCTTCGGCCACGTCGGCGAAGATCGCCTGCTGAAGCGGATGGTCGATCTCCGCGTAACCTTTCGTCTCCCAGCCCTTGACCCGGCAGACGGCGAGCATGCCGGCGTGTTTGCCCGAGCAGTTGTGGTACAGCGGTTCGGGCACCCTGCCTTCCTGGACGCCGCACTCCAGCTGCCCCTCGGTCGCGCCTGCGGTATCGAGGAGCTTCCGGACGGCCTCCAGCTGGGCGTGCTCCCCTCGATGCGAAGCGGTGGCGATCGCGTATCGCTCGTCGTCGAGGTCCGGAAGCTCCCTGGCGAGCTGGAGCGCCTGGAGCGGCTTCGAGGATGAGCGGTAGTGGCAGACGAGGCCACCGTCGCCTGCCTCGGCGACGACCGCGCCGTCGTGCACCGCGACGGCATGGACGAGGTGGACCGCCTCGACGACGGGCCCCCGACTGACGGTTACCCTGATTTGGTCCACAGCAGGAGCCTAGTGTCATGCCCGAGTTTCCCGAAGTAGAAGCCTGGCGGCGAGCGCTGAACGACCCGGTCCGCGCCTTCCCGATCGAGCGCGCCGGGCCGGCGCACATCGCAACGCTGAAAACGTTCGAGCCGCCGCTCTCCGAGCTCGAAGGCAGGCGCCTCGCGGGCGTCGAGCGCCGTGGTAAGCGGCTGCTCTTCCCGACGGAGGACGGCGAGCTCGTCCTTCTGGTCCACCTGATGACGGCCGGACGGCTCCGTCACCTCCGGTCCGGCGAGGCAGGGCCGAAGACTCCGGCCTTCCGTCTCGTGTTCCAAGGTGGCTCGCAGCTCGTGCTGACAGAGGCGGGGGCGAAGAAGCGCGCAGGCGTCTGGCTCCTGGCCCCGGAGCATGCCGAGCAAGAGCTCGCGCACCTCGGCCCGGAGGCAAACGAGCTCGACCGCGAAGGTCTTGCCGCGATCCTCGCCGGCGATTCCCGGCGCCTGCATTCCCTGCTCCGCGACCAGCGCGCCCTGACCGGGATCGGCCGTGCCTGGGCGAACGAGATTCTGCACGAGGCGGGCCTCTCGCCGTTCGCCCTCTCCTCGCAGCTGGACGAAGCCGAGATCGACCGGCTCGCGGATGCTGTTCGCTCGGAGCTCCGGCGCGGCCTCGAGCTTCGCGAGCGCGGTGCCTCGGACAAGCGCGCCTACCGTGTCCACAACCGGCTCGGCGAGCCGTGCCACATCTGCGGCGAACCGATCGCCCGCGTCGACTACGAGGAACATACGGTCTACTACTGCCCCGCCTGTCAGACGCAGGGACGTGTGTTGAAGGATCGCCGGATGTCGCGCTTGCTCAGGTGAGCTGGTAGGGCACGCTCGCGAGGATCACGCGAGGCTCGAAGAGCAGCAGCCGCTTCAGGTATAGCGCTCGCTGGTTGTGCAGGAGGCGGTCAGTCCCGCGCACGACGAGCTCGGGCATGACGACGACCGCGACCGCCGACGGATCCGCGGTGATGTTGCGCAAGAGGATTGCGAAGACGTAGAGGACGCCGAGCGTGATGTCGGGCGCGACCGGACGCACGAGGTAGACGACGCCGGTGACTGCGGCGAGCGCCAGCGCGCTCGTGCCGAGCGCCTTCGCGTGGCGGGCGAGTCCGCCGCGGTGCAAGCTTACACCGGTAAGCGTACGACCAGGGTCTCCGCCTCGAGCTCGACCGTTCCGCCGAGCGCCCCGATGACCCGCACCGCTACCGCAGCGCCGAGGTCCCGCAGCTCCTGACCTAACACCACCGGCGCGGAGGCCGGCGTGATCGGCGCGATGCGCAGCTCCGGTCCCTCGGCCGCGACGGTCAATCGCTCCAACCCTCCGTGACGGAGGGCGCAACGCGCGAGGGCCGCGATCGCCCGCGGGAGCGCGTCGGCGTCGCCGCGCGCGTGTCCGCCGGCGCCGGCCACCTCGACGCGCTCCGCACCGAGCCGCTCGGCCGCAGCCTGGGCGAGCTCCGCGGTGTCCAGGTCGCGCAGCTGAGGGTCGTAACGTCCAGACTCGATGCGGGCGGCCAGAGAGAGCTCGTCGAGGAGCTGCGCCAGCTGCCCGGAGGCCTGCTCGACCATGGCGAGGTAGCCGGTGGCAGGTTCCCCAAGGTCGGCCATTTTCGTCAACGTGCGCGAGAACCCGTGCACGGTGGCCAGCGGCGTGCGCAGGTCATGGCAGGCCAGGGAGACGAGCTGGGCGAAAGACGTATTCTCAGAGGACATGGACAGTCGGCCGAAGCTTCTCACAGACGACCTCCAGGCCTCCTCTCCCGAGGTCCGGATCGGCCTGTCGCGCGCAGGCGTGACCGGCGTCAACAAGGCAATCAGGATCCGGCACGGCGAGACCGAGAAGCTGATCGCCGCCGACATTGCCTGCACGGTCGACCTCGACCCCGCCCAGAAGGGCGTCCACATGTCGCGCTTCCCGGAGCTGTTCGAGGAGGCGATCGACGAGGTCGTCATCGGCGAGGCTTTGCTCGTCGAAGTGCTCGCCGAGCACATCGCGCGCGAGATCGTCGGACGCCAGCATGCGCTTCGGGCCGAGGTCGAGATCGTCGCCCGGTATCCCCTTCAGCAAACGACCCCGGTCACGGGCCTGCCGACCCAGGAGATGGTGGGGCTGATCGGGATCGCCGCTGCCTCGACTGCGGGCGTGCGCCGCATCGTCGGCGTCGAGGCGACCGGGATCAACGCCTGCCCGTGCGCCCAGGGCCTGGTCCGCGGAAGCGCCACGGAGCGGCTCCTCGACGCGGGGTTCGAGGCGGGTGACGTCGAGCGCATCCTCGAGCTGGTGCCGCTCGCGACCCACAACCAGCGCGGTCGGGGCAAGCTCTACGTCGGCACCGACCAGGCGGTCAACGCCGAGGAGCTCGTGAGAATCGTCGAACGCTCGATGAGCTCACCCGTCTACGAGCTGCTCAAGCGTCCCGACGAGCTGTTCGTCGTCGAGCACGCTCACCTCCAGCCGCGGTTCGTCGAGGACTCGGTGCGGATTGCGCTGAGGGACGTGCTGGAGACCTACACGGGCCTCGGCGACGGGGATTTCCTCTATTCGCGGCAGCTGAACCTGGAGACGATCCACAACCACGACGTCCTCGCCGAGCGCTACGGAACGGTCGGCGAGCTGCGCGGAGAGCTCGCCGGCGCCGCGCCTCCGGCGCGGCACACCGAGCTCAGGGACTGGCTCACGGGCTCGAAAACCCCCTGAGGCCGCGGCCGGCCTAGCCGCCGAGGCCGCAGCCGGGCGCCGGGCCGAGCTCGACGGGGATGGTTTCCGCGATCTCGCGTGTGACGCTCTTGAACGGCACGCTCACCTTCACGCGGCCCGTGACGGCGAGGGCCGTCCCGCGCCCGCGGATATGGAGCAGACCCGTCGCCTTCCCGGGAAGTGGGCCCGCGTGGATCGCGAACGAAACCGGCGCCTGCGCCTCATGCCCACGCTCGAGCGTGAAGGCCGTGCGGCCGGATCCTCCCGCGACGCCGCTGACCTGCAGCTCCACGTTCCACGTTCCGTAGAGCCCCGAGCAGCTGAGGCCGGTCGCGCGCAGCGTCGCCCCGCTCGCCGCGATCCTGGTATCGAAGCGCGCCGCCTCCGCCGAGAGCCCGTTGCCTCCACCCCGGCCCCCGCAGCCGGCGACGATCAGCAGTGCGGCGAAAAGGGCGAGCCTAGGCCCGAGCGGGTGCACCGCTGCCCTTGCGGCGCCGGAAGCTGAAGCGGCTCTCCGTGCCCGCCCGCAGCCGGTCGATGTTGCCCCGGTGCAGGACGACGACGGCGACGCCGGCGATGGCCCCGAACACGATCACGGGCCAGGGCTCGCCGATCGCAGCCGCAATTGCCGGCAGCGACAGCGCCGCGAGCATGGACGCGAGGGAGGCGTAACGGAAGATGAGAAACACTGCGATCCAGACACCGGCTCCGATTCCGCCGACGACCGGCGCGAGCCCGAGAAAGGCGCCGCCGCAGGTCGCAACCATCTTCCCGCCCCGCTCGAAGCGAAGGACGATCGGCCGCCAGTGGCCGAGCATCGCCGCGCCGCCGGTGAGCGCGCCCGCGAGATGACCGGCAACGAGGGTCGCTGCGAGCGTCGGCGCGAAGCCCTTCAGCGTGTCGAGCAGGACGACCGGAATCCCGTAGCCGCGGCCGAACGTGCGCCAGACGTTCGACGCGCCGATGTTGCCGCTGCCGACCTTGCGGATGTCGACGCCCTTCGTCAGCCGCACCAGCCAGTAGCCGAACGGCATGCTGCCGGCGAGGTAGCCGGCGACGACGCAGATGGCGGTCGTCAACGAACGCCCTTCCGGAGCTCCGCTAGCTCACTTCTGAATGCCGTACTTCTGGGCCCAGTCATTGATCGTCGCCCAGTCGAGGTTGTTGAAGAACGCGTCGATGTAGGAGGCCCGGTCGGTCTGGTAGTCGAGGAAATACGCGTGCTCGTAGACGTCAAGCGCGACGAGCGGAGTCGCGTTCCAGATCGGGTAGGTGTTCTGGGCGTCGCCGATGTAGTTGAAGAGCCGCCCCTCGTCCCAGTCGTACGCCGTCCAGGCCCAGCCGCGGCCGGCCAGGCCGGTCGCCTTCAGGTCGGCGCGCCAGTTGGCGGCGCTGCCGAAGTCACGCTTGATCAGCTCGGCGATGAGCCCGGTCGGGTCCCCGCCCTGGCCCCCAAGGTGCTCGAAGTAGATCTCGTGGTTCTTGACACCGCCGATCGCGAAGGTGAGATCGACCTTCAGCGCGCGGATCTCGGAGTAGACCTGGTTCCCGGCCGAGAGATCGACCTGTGCGAGCTTGCCGAGGATCTCGTTTCGCTTGCCCACGTAGCCCTGGTAGAGCTTGTAGTGGGCCTCGACCGACTCCCGCGAGATGCCGTCGAGCTCGAGCAGCGCGGGCTTGAGCTCGCGGGCGGTGATCTCCTCATGGTTGAACGCAAGCGTCGCCATGCACGCTCCTTTCTCGTTGCCGGGGCGGGCGGAGCATATCTTCGACCCGGAAAACGATGGCTGAGTGCGACACTGAAAACCGTGCGTGCTCTCGTCACCGGCGGAACAGGCCGGGTGGGGTCGGCAATCGCAGCTCGGCTGCGCGCCGAGGGCTGGGATGTCCTCGCCGCCGGCCGCGCGGACGGGAACCTCGCCCGGCCTGATGAAGCCCGTGCGCTCGTGGCGCGAGCGGTCGCCGGGACGGGAGGGCTCGACCTGCTGGTCAACGGCGCGGGAGAGGGCTTTGCCCCGAAGGCGGTGGCCGAGCTCGACGAGGCCGACTGGGACGCAGCCTTCGGGGCCACGGCCAAGGGGACGTTCTTCGTCACCCAGGCTGCCGCGCCGCATCTCCGGGAAGCGCGCGGCGTCGTGATCAACATCGAGGACGTGGCCGCCTACGAGCCCTGGCCCTCGTTCGCCGCGCACTGCGCCGCCAAGGCGGCCCAGGCGATGCTGACGCGGGTCTTCGCGCGAGCTCTCGCCCCGGAGGTGCGCGTCTGCGGGATCGCGCCGGGATCCGTCGCCGTCGAGCCCGGGCAGGAGGAGCGACGGGCGGCCGAGACGCTGCTCGACCGGGTTGGCACCCCGGACGACGTCGCCGGCGCCGTGCTCTTCCTCGTCGGCGCGGACTTCGTCACGGGAACTACCCTTGTCGTCGACGGCGGGCGCCTGTTGCAAACCGCGCGAAGAAGCGATGCGTAAAGAAGAGCAGCAGATGGAATACGCCGTTGAACTGCGCTACGGCTTGCCACGCAGTCGGCAAGCGGCGACGATCACGCCCGTGGACGCCCCCGAGATGAGCGATTCTGCCCTGCTCCAACGCATCGCCGCGGGCGATCGCGACGCCTTCGAGACCCTGTATGCACGGTACGCACGGAGCGTCCTCGGGCTCGCGCTGCGGCGGCTCGGCGACCGCGGCCAGGCCGAGGATGCCGTGCAGGAGACCTTCACGTCGATCTGGCGCGCCGCGAAGAGCTATCGGCCCGAGCGCGGCCCCGGTGCGCCCTGGCTGTACGCCGTCGCGCGAAACGCGATCTCCGATCGCGGGCGCGCGCGGCCAGAGCCAACCGCCGACCGGCCGGACGAGCCGGCCGTCGGGCCCGGGCCGCCCGAGCACGCCGAGCGCGACTGGCTCGCCTGGCGCGTCCACGGCGCGCTCGAAGAGCTGCCGGAACGTGAACGCGCCGTCGTCGAGCTCGCGTACTGGAGCGAGCTCTCGCAGAGCGAGATCGCCGAGTTCCTGAACGTTCCGCTCGGGACGGTCAAGACGCGGACGCGCAGCGCGCTGTCGCACCTCGCCGACCTGCTCGAGGAGGAGCTCCATGGCTGATCCTCGCGACGTCCGCGAGCTCCTCGGCGAGGAAGTCGAGCCGGCCGAGCTCGAGCGCCTCCGCCGGGTGCACGAGCTGCTGCTAGCTGCCGGGCCGCCGCCCGAGCTGTCGCCGACGCTCGAATCGGCACCACGGGTCGGCGCCGGCCGCAACTGGGGCGGCGGCTTCTCGTGGTTCGCCCGCCCACGGCTCGCGGCGGCGATCGCGCTCGCCGTTGCGGTCGTCGCAGCGGCTTTCGGAATCGGCTACCTGGCCGGACACGTCTCGCACAGTGCCGGCTTCAGGGCCGGGCACACCGTGCTCATGCACGGGACCGCCGGAGCGCCCAACGCACTGGCATCGATCGAGGTCGGCAAGCGCGACGCGAACGGGAACCTGCCGATGATTCTCCGCGTGCGCGGCCTACCGAAAGCGCCCGGCGGGTACTACGAGCTCTTCCTGACGAAGAACCACCGTGCGATCGTGACCTGCGGGACGTTCAACGCAGGGAAGAGCGTCACCGTCCGGTTGAGCATCCCGTACTCGCTCGAGGGCCGCCGGTACGACGGCTGGGTCGTCACCCGCGAGATCTTCAGGGGCCCGCATCCCGGGCCGACGGTGCTCACCACGTTCGCGTAGCTAAGGCGCGACGCGGCCCGCGGCGACGAACGCGGCGTGCGTGATCGGCATCATTTTCTCGAGAAACGATTCGGCTGCAGCAGCGTATTGGCGAATCTCGTATTGCGCCGACTCGTGGTTCCGTAGCGCGCAGAAGTGCATGAGGCTGCGCGGATTGCAGCTCCAGTAGTACTTCGTGTACGTCGAGAGAGGAAGGACCGCGCGCGCGACCTCTTTGGCCACGCCCTGTTCGAGCATCCGCTCGTACGCCTGGAACGAACGAGCTGCGTTTTCCTCGATCTCCTGTCGCGTTCTCGCTCGCGTCTCGTCGTCGACCGGCTCGAAACTGTACGAGCCAGGCTTACCGACCTGAGTCCGGACGAAGTCCGGGACGTAGAACTCGGGCTCCATCTTCGAGTAGCGCCCGCTCCACTCGTTGTAGCTATGACCCGCGCGGTGCCGATGATGCTCGCGCACGACAAAGAGAGGAGCCTTAACCAGAAACCGGAAATAGCCATGCTCGAACGGTGATCCGTGTTTCTCGCGCATGAGGAATCGGATCAGTCCCTCGTCGCGCTGGGTCAGCTCCTGCGACTCCTGGTTGAACGAGACTCGCGCGCCGTTGACGATGGCCAGGTCCGTCGCCAGCGCACCGTCCAGCGCAACGAACCCGTGGTCGAGCACGAGGATCGTGTTCTCGGTCAGCACGTCAGGCGCGACGCCCACGGGCGGATCACTGTAGCGACGGGTCCTGTCGGCACCTGTCCGCTGGTAGTTTCGCGCCGCTATAGCTCTGCACGTCGGCACCTCGGGCTGGTCCTACCCAAGCTGGAAGCCGGGTTTCTACGCGGCTGACGCCCGGCCCGAGGACTTTCTGCGGCGCTACGCCGAGCGGTTTGACACCGTCGAGCTGAACACCACCGGCTACCGGCTACCGGCAGAGGACCAATTCCAGCGCTGGGCGGACGCGACTCCGGACGGCTTCAGCTTCGCGGTCAAGATGCCGCCGAGCGGCTTTCGCCAGCTGGCCACGTTCGAGGAGCGTGTCCGCTTGCTGGGAGACCGCCTGGGACCCGTTCGCGCCGTCGTCCAGCAGGCCCGGGACGTGGGTTTCTTGGCCTACGTCCTCGGTTCGATCGACCCGAGCCTGCGCTATGCGTTCGACTTCCGGCACGAATCGTGGGACGACCCGGAGATCGACGCTCGCCTGGCAGAGGCCGGAGCGGTGCGCATCAACGCCTTGGAGACCGAAGCGCCGTTCCGTTACCTGCGCTTCCGCGACCCGCCCTATTCGGATCAGGACCTGGAAGCGATCGCAGAGCAGGTGCGTCCTTTCGTCGCGTCGGGTGCCGACATCTACGCGTACTTCCGGCACGAGGACGAGCCGACCGCGCCCGCCTATGCAGCGCGTCTCGGCGAGCTGGCTCGTTGACGAGCGCCCGGGCAGGCGCGACTATGCCCGGGACGTCGCCGAAAGCCAGGAGACGAGGTGACCCGCCGAAACAGGCCGCTGCGGCGCTCGGCGCGCCCCGCAATCGTCGGGACGCTAATCGTGGCTGCCCTCGTGCTCGGCGTTCCCGGCGCCGCGGCCTTCATCCAGCCGCAGGGCCGCATGTTCGGCGCTACGGCGGGGGACGAGTTCAGCGGCGGCGTCGCCTCATTCCTGACCGATAGCCCACCGCCGTTCTCGGCCTCGATCTCCTGGGGGGACGGCGGGCAGTCGCCGGGAAGCGTGGCGTGCACGAACTGCCCGAACCAGCCCCAGAGCTACAACGTCAGCGGCGTGCACACCTACGCGAACGCAGGAACCTACTCGGTCGTCGTTTCGATCTCAGGCTCACAGCAGAATGCGACAGCTCAGAGCACGGCCAGCGTCTCGGCCGCGCCCACGCCGGCCGAGCCGCCGACTGCGACGTTCACGAGCCAGCCGCCCTCGCCGGTCACCGGCCAGACTCTAGTCTTCAACGGCTCGGGCTCGAGCGCACGGAGCGGGATCATCGTGCGGTACGAGTGGACCTTCGGCGGGGGCTTGCCGCCGACACCCTGCGACGGCGGAGCGCCCGCCGTGCACGCGGTGTACGACCTGCCCGGCACGTACCAGATCACGCTGAAGGTGATCGACTCGAACGGGCTGACCGGCTCCGTCACGCGCCAACTCCAGGTGGGAGACGCCGGCTTGAGCGCTACGCCCGGGAGCGCGGCCTGCGGATCGGCTACCGCCGGACCTCCGCCCGGCCTGCGAGGGCCGCCCAGTGTGAAGTTCACCGACCCGGAGGAGCTGCACTACTACGACCGCGCGCCTGCCACCTTGCCGGTCTCGGGTCAAGTCAAGGCGCCGGAGGGGATCGCGGCGTTCTGCGTCACGGGCCCAGCGCCCGTGGACACGTTCCCCGCCGCGTGCGACCAGAGCGGCGTCGTTCTCAAGGGCAAGTTCACGGTTCTCGTCCCGGGCCTGAAGCCGGGCTACAACTTCTTCGACGCCTGGGTTCGCGACAAGGTCGGCGCCGTCGCGCACGCCGACCTGACCGTCAGCGTCGCGACGGGAACGAACGGCATCGACCTCCGGGCCGACACGCTCGAGGTCACGCAGGCCGTCCAGAAGCTCGATCTCCCGCTGAAAAGCCCCTCGGACTATGCGGGCGTCGGCCTCGCGGCCAACGCGAAGACCGTCGCGCGCTTCTTCGTCGACGCTCCGCAGACGAGCAAGTTCCCGAAGCGGGACGTGGTCGCTGACGTCGAGGCGGCCCTCTACGGCTACCGCGACGGGAAGCTGCTGGCGCCCGCTCCGCTCCTGTCCGAGGAGGGACAGCAGGACGTGACCCGAGGGATCAACGTCGACTACGCGCGCGCCCAGCCCGGCTACAAGCCGCTCTACACATTCACCCTGCCGCCGTCCTGGACGCACGGGACGATCGACCTGACGGCGGTGGTCAACCCGCCGGACCTCACTCC
>JBBRYK010000038.1:0-24527 GCA_038237665.1 Gaiellales bacterium
AGTATGACAGACCTACCGGACAATATTCTTGGCTACACAATACAGCCGACGAGAAGCCCCAACCCCACACCAGAAGCCAGATCAGCCGCTCAACCGGGCGCGGAACTTCGGACTAGTTGGATGTCAGTGCTCCACTGAGGAGGCGGAGGCCGTCGCACGATGCCAGCCGTGCGGGAGGGCAGAGCGCAATGGATCTTGAAGACCTCCTCGAGTCCCCTGGCCGAACCCTCCAGCGCCCGCGAAGCCGATCGTTTGCTGCCCGAAGGACATCAAGCGGTGACTACTCCGGCAACACAATATGCCGTTTTGCAGGGTTCTCTAACGGGAGCGACGGGACTCGAACCCGCGACCTCCGGCGTGACAGGCCGGCGTTCTAACCAGCTGAACTACGCCCCCGGGGCGCGCGACAGTGTAGCCCAGGCCCCCCGGTCAGATCTCGGTCAGACCGAGCTGACGCAACAGCGTGATCGAGTCCGAGTAGACGTCCTTGCGCGCCACGAGGCCGTTGGTGATCGGGATCACGTCCATGCCGCGGTACTCGACGGTCCGGCGTGTCGGCTCGACCTCGATTCCGGCCCGAGTCATCTTGCCGAGGTGGGTGCCGCGCGCCGTCCACTCCTGGACGACCAGGTCGTCTCGGATGTACTGGCGGCGCGTCTCGAACGACAGATCCGGGAAGACGGAAAAGATGCCGGAGATTGCCCGGCCGATCGCCTCGCGCCCGACGTTGACGTCGCCCGTGACGTGGTTCTCGAAGACGGAGTCGTCGGTGTGCAGCGCGACGATCGCGTCGACGTCATGCCGACCCCACGCGTCGTTGTAGCGGTCGATGAACCCCTGCAGCTCTTGTCCATCCATGTCGCCGAACCCTAACCGGATCGTTACTGCGCGATCCGGGTGGGAGCGTTAGGGTCCACTCATCGCACGCCCCCGCGAGGAGGAGAACCCATGAACCGTCGTCGTCCGGTCACGCTGGCAATTGCCGCCGGCATCGTCACCTTGCTCGTAACGCTCGGCCCAGGAGTTGCCCGATCAAGCAACGCCAAGCAAGCGGCCGGGCCCGCGCAAGCTTCGCGCGCCATCTTCTTCAGCTCGGACGGCATGCGCCCCGACCTGATGGAGAAGTGGGCCGGCCAGGGGTTCATGCCGGCCTACGCCTCACTCCTCCAGAGCGGTTTCCGGGGAGCGAACGGCATGACGCAGGGTTTCCCCCCCAATACCGGCGTCGGGTGGTACACGATGATGACCGGCACCTGGCCGGGTGAACACGGCTCGACGAACAACACCTACCACCGAGTCGGCGAGGGCAACTTCAACAACCGGACGTCCTTCTCCGCGGCCGGCTCCCTGCAAGCCGACACGCTTGCGGCGTCCGCGGAGCGGGCCGGCAAGAAGGTCGCCCAGATCGACTGGGTCGGGGGGATCCAGTCCGGCATCGCCGGGCCGACGGTGGACTTCACCAACTTCTTCTCGACGCGCGGCGTTCTCGCCGCCCCGCTGAACGCGCAGGAGCAGGCCGGTGCGGCCGCGTTCGGCATCTCCTACCAGGTTGCTGCCTTCTCGCCCGCGAGCGGCTGGTCGAACACCCCACCGAGCGACCCGGCGGCCCCGCCGATGCAGACCCAGCTTCAGGTCGCTTCGACGTTCGCGGCCCAGAACCCGAGCCGCACATACGACGTCTACGTCTACGACAGCATCGTCAACGCGACGCCGGCCTACGATCACGTGATCTTGGTCCGGAGCGGCGCAGCAAAGAACGCCGGGCTGGCCTCGGTCAACCTGGCGGTCGGAGACTTCAAGGAGATCAAGCTCACGGGCGCGGATGGACTGATCGGTTCTCGCGCCGGCCAGACCGCCGGCTTCTACACGAAGCTGATCACGCTCTCGCCCAACCTCTCCTCCTTCAAGCTCTACTTCACTTCGGTCGAGCGTGTGATCGCGAGCTGCACGACGGCGGCCTGCAACGCCCTTCCCGCAGGCGGAGCCGGTGAGGACCGGCTCGAGAAATACATCGCCGACAGCCTGCCGACGTACATCGCCGCCGACTTTGCGCCGCTCGAGGCGCGGATCATCGACGAGGACACGTACGTGCAGCAGGGACGCGATCTTCACGCGGCCTACGGCAATGCGGTCATGCAGTTCATCCTCGGCACGCTGCAGCCCGACACCCAGCTGGCCTTTGTCGGCTACCCGGTCACGGACGAGTTCTCGCACCAGTTCATGGCCCTCTACACGCCGACCGACATCGACGGACAGCCAAACCCGACGTACGACGACGCCGACTACAACGGCATTCCGGACGGACGGGTCGCGATTCGCGAGGGCTACATCAGGAGCGCCTACCAGGGAGCGGATACCAAGCTCGGGATGGCCCGCGCCCTCATGGGCGGCAATCCGGCGACCTTCGCGGCCTCGGACCACGGCTTCGCGCCGCAGTGGTATGCGATCCAAGCCGGCAAGGTGCTCTCTGACGCAGGCATCAACGACTCCGAGGCGACGAGCAACTGCCGCTCGGCACCGACCGGCGTCACCCGGGCCAAGGCCTGCTGGGCCGGCGGCACCGCCCAGGTCTACATCAGCCTTGCCGGGCGCGACCCGGGCGGCACCGTTCCTGCGGGGAACTACGAGACAGTCCGCAATCAGATCATCACGGCGTTCCAGAACCTGACCGACCCGGCGAACCCGGGCAAGCAGGTCGTCGCGAAGATCCTCAAGAAGGAGCAGCTCCGGAACGTCGACGGCTCAGATTCGCTGCACCCCAGCCGGAGCGGCGACGTGGTCGTCGTGGCCCGTCCGCCCTATCAGTTCGACGCCGCCACGCCTGGCCAGCGAATCGCGCTGTCGCAGTTCTTCGGCCAGCACGGCTACTTGCCGAATCTGGTCGACCTCGGCCACAACATCAACATGCACGCAACCCTCGTCGCCGGCGGGACGGGTATCCGCTCCTACAACCAGGGCGTGCCTGGGCTCCGTGCGGTCGACATCGCTCCGACGATCGCGTTCCTGATGCGCATTCCCGGGCCGATGAACGCACGCGGCAAGATCCTCTACCCGGCCGTCGACGGCGCCCAGAACCTCAAGCAGGTGACGATCCTCGACATCAGCGACTATCACGGCCAGCTCACTCCGCTGACCGACACCGCTGACAACGTCACCGGGACCGGCGCTTCGAACCCGGTCTTCCCGATCGGCGGCGCGGCGTTCCTGAAGAAATGGCTCGACGCCTACGAGCAGGAATCCGGCCCCGCCCTGAGGATCATGGCCGGTGACTCCGTGGGCGCGACGCCGCCCATCTCGGCCTTCTTCGGCGACAAGCCGACGATCGTGATGCAGAACGAGATGGGGATCGATGCCGACGGCCTCGGGAACCACAACTTCGACAAGGGCCAGGCCTACCTCCGCAACACCCTGATCCCGCTGGCCCAATTCCCGTACCTGTCTGCCAACGTGGTCAACGCGCAGAACCAGACACCACCCCAGTGGAAGCCGTACGAGGTCTTCAACGTGGGCGGCGTCCAGGTCGCGATGATCGGGTTCACGAACGACGACGCTCCGACGCTCGTCAACCCGAACGCGTTCGCGCCGTTCCGCGTCGTGAATTCGACCCTGACGACGAACACCTGGGCGACCACGTTGCACAACCAGGGAAAGAAGACGATCGTCGCGATGGGCCACCTCGGTGCGACGGCTGGAACGCTGACGAACCCGACGGGCCCGCTCGTCGACCTTGCCGACAACGTCTCGTTCGTCGACGCGGTCATCGGCGACCACACCGACCAGCAGGTGGTGTCGACCCGTCCGAATGGAACCCTGATCACCGAGAACCGCAGCAAGGGGCTGCGCTTCACCCGCGTACGCCTGCTCGTCGGCCCGGGCGGCGTCGTCTACAAGACCGCCGACTTCCACAAGCCGTGGACGATCGGTGTCACGCCCGACGCGCAGATCCAGGGTCAACTCGACCAGCTCAACGCACAGCTCGCGCCGCTCCTCGGCACCGTGATCGGGACCTCGACGACGCCGATCCCGCGGGCCGACGCCTGTGGGAACTCGGCGGGCCGGACGTGCGAGTCGAAGGAAGGCGACGTCACGACCGACGCGATGCGGCTGACCTACCAGACCGACTTCGCAATCACGAACTCGGGCGGCCTCCGGGCCGACCTGACCTGTCCGGTGCCCGACCTCGCGGGCGACTTCTGCCCCTCCTACACGCCGCCTCCCTACCTGATCACGCGCGGCCAGGTGCTCGGCGTCCTGCCCTTCGGCAACGTCGCCGTCACCCTGCAGCTGAACGGGGCCGAGCTGAAGACGATGCTCGAAAACGGGGTGTCGTTGATGCCGGCCGTCCAGGGCCGCTTCCCGCAGGTCTCGGGTCTCTGCTTCACCTACAACATCAACGCTCCGGCAGGGTCGCGAGTCCTCTCGGCCGTGCGGCAGGCGGCGAACGGGAGCTGCACCGGCGCCGCGGTCGACTTGACGGCGGCGACCAACTACACGATTACGGAGAACGACTTCATGGCGGCAGGCGGTGACGGCTATCCGGTCTTCACCAGCCGGGCGACAAGCCGCGACATCATGGATCAGACCCTCGCGAACTACATCACCGCGAACTCGCCGGTCAGCCCCTCGATCCAAGGTCGGATCATCTGCACCGGAACCGGCTGCCCGACGGTCGTTCCGTAGCGTCAAAAGAGCACGGGCCGTCCGCGCGGCGGCCCCTGCTCAGTCCAAAAGGTCGAGCACGGCCAGCGGGCGCCGGAAAGGCGTCGCCACGTACACCCCGGCCGCCTTTTCCTTCGCTTCGGCATAAAGCTCTCGCGCGTGCGCGAGACCGACCTCGGCGGCGCGAGGCCCCGCCTCCGCGAGCGCATCCTGCAGCTCCTGCGGGACGACGATGCCCGGAACCTCGTTGTGCAGGCGGAGCGCAAGGCGGTGAGTCGAGAGCGGGAAGAGCCCGATCAGTAGCGGTATCGGCCATCCTCCGCCCAGCGCCTCGACGAAGCGGTCGAGGTAGTCGAGGTCGTACAGGATCTGCGTCATCGCGAAGCGCGCTCCGCCCGCGACCTTCTGCCGGAACCGCTCGAGCTCGACGTCGAGGTCGTCTGCGGTCGGGTTGACGGCCACGCCGTGGAAGAACGACGTGGGCGCGTCGATCGCCTTGCCGTTGTAGTCCTCGCCGCGATTGAGGCGAGTGATCAGCTGCGTGAGCCCGATCGCATCGAGCTCGTACACCCCGCGCGAACCCGGGTAGTCCCCGACCTCGGGCGGATCGCCCGTGACGGCGAGGATGTTGCGCACGCCCTCGGCGTGCGCGCCGAGGAGCATCGACTCGAGGCCCATGATCGACGCGTCTCGCGTGGTCACGTGCGGGATGGTCTCGATCCCGCAGTTGCGCTCGATCGCCGCGGACACGATCAGTGCGCTCATCCCCGCCCTCGCGGTGGCGTTGTCGTTGATGTCGACGAAGCCGATCCGGCCGGACTCCTTGATCGTCCGCACCATCTGCAGCAATCCGGCGTGGCTCCCCCCGAGCGGCGGGTCGAGCTGCGCCGAAAGGACCCATTCCCCTTCCCGGAACGCGCGGGCCAGCTTCGTCTCCGGCTCGGATCCGGATACCGGCACGTGCAGCTCTCGCTGCTCGACCACGAGCGGGGCGCTCGGCGCGCGCTCCTCGTCGACGGCGGCGCGGATTGCGGCGATCTCCAGCGGAGTCGTGCCGCAGCAGCCGCCGATCACCCGTGCGCCGAGCTGGCGGGCATGGGCCGCGAACTCCGCGAAGTACTCCGGAGCGGCGTGCGGATAGATGACCCGGCCGCCGGAGAGACTGGCCAGGCCGATGTTCGGCAGCGCGGCGAGAGGAAGACCCTCCGAGGCCGAGCCCATCTGCTCGAGGGCGGCGAGTGCGGAAAGGAGGCCGACACCGTGATTCGCGCCGATCGCTGCCACGTCCAGCCCGGAAAGGCGGGCGGCGGCCTCCCCCGCGGTGACGCCGGCCGGCGTTTCGCCGTCCTCGTCGAAGGTGAGCAGCGCGACGATCGGCAGGCTCGAAACCCGGCGGACGGCCTCGATCGCGGTGACGAGCTCCTCGAGCTCGTAGAACGTCTCGACCATGAAGAGGTCGGCGCCTCGGCCCTCGAGAATCTCCGCCTGCGCGGCGAAATGCTCGGCCCGCTCGTCGAGGGGGACCTGCGGGAAGTCGCCGAACGGCCCGATCGAGCCGGCGATGAAGATCTCCCGCCCGGAGATCTCGCGCGCCTCGCGGGCCAGCCGGACGGCGGTCGAGTTGATGCTTTCGAACTCGTCCTCGAGGTAGTGCTGGGCGAGCTTCATGCGATTCGCGCCGAAGGTGTTGGTCTCGATCAGGTCGGCACCGGCACGGATGTAGCCCAGGTGGAGGGAAATGATCGTCTCCGGCGCGCGCAGGTTCGCCTCTTCCGGACAGCGCAGGCGGTGTACTGCGCTTGCGATCAGCGCACCCATCCCGCCGTCCGCGACGAGGACCGGCCCCGACGCGAGGCGCTCGCTGAAGCGGCTGGCCACGAGCTTGACTCTAGCGACGGGCGATCCGGGTCAAGTACGGGCGGTCAACTGCAAAACGGGGGATGGATCAAGCGGCCGGGCCCGACCATAGTCAGAACGTGGATAACTCAGGGCCCCGATGCGGCGGGGGCTGAGAGATCGACGGGGCCTACTAGGCCCCGTCTTCATTTTCGGCCACGGAAAACTAAAGGTGAGGTCGCCGAACGCCGATAAGCTGAAGACTCCTTTCTCGCCGGGGACCTGACGGCAATCAACCTGCGGCAGAAGGACTGAAACGGCGCGCCCTCCGGGGCGCGTCTTTTCTTTGGACCTGGAGGCCCCCTCGAGCGGCCGAAAAAATCGTGTCCACATTCGCGGATTTGCGATATAGAATCCGCAGCCTCTAGAGGTGAGCCGGGGGTCGCGTCCGCAGTTCCGGCTCTTTCGTGTCCGGTCGTCGTTCCCCGTCAACCCTGCGCGAGAAAGCCGAGGTCATGCTCACCGTCGATATCGCTCTTCCCGACGTCGAGGAACTCCACAAGCTCGTCCAGGACGGAATCGAGAAAGGGTTCCTGACCTACGACGAGATCGTTGCCGGCCTGGAAGAGGTCGAGCTCACCAAGGAGCAGATCGAAGACTTCTATACCTACCTGATCGACCACTCGATCGACCTGCTCGAGGGCGAGCAGCACAAGCATCCGCCGCACGAGCAGCTCGCACCCCCCGAGGAGGAGAAGGGCCCGAAGCTCGACCTGACCGTCGAGCCCTCGCTCGACTCGCTGCGTCTCTACCTGCGCGAGATCGGCAAGGTCCCGCTGCTGACCGCAGACCAGGAGGTGTATCTCGCCAAGCGGATCGAGCGCGGCGAGATGATCGCGAAGACGCAGATGATCGAGGCCAACCTGCGGCTCGTCGTCTCGATCGCGAAGAGCTATCTCGGCCGCGGCCTGTCGTTCCTCGATCTGATCCAGGAGGGCTCGCTGGGCCTGATCCGGGCGGTCGAGAAGTTCGACTACCGCAAGGGCTACAAGTTCTCCACCTACGCCACGTGGTGGATCCGTCAGGCGGTCACGCGAGCGATTGCGGACAAGGCGCGAACGATCCGGATCCCCGTGCACATGGTCGAGAAGCTGAACAAGGTCGTGCACATCGAGCGTCAGCTGGTCCAGCGCCTCGGCCGCGAACCCCGGCCGGACGAGATCGCCGTCGAGCTCGAGATCTCGACCGAGGAAGTGCGCGACATCCTGCGGATGGCGCAGCACCCGGTTTCCCTCGAGAAGCCGATCGGCGAAGAGGAGGAGTCCGAGCTCGGCGACTTCGTGCAGGACGACCAGGCCGAGTCGCCGTTCGACACCGCGTCCCTTTCGCTCCGCCGCGAGGACATCGAGCGTGCGCTCGACTCGCTTCCGGACCGGGAGCGGAAGGTGATCGAGCTCCGCTTCGGCCTCAAGGGCGAGCAGCCGTGCACGCTCGAGGAGGTCGGCAAGGCGTTCGGCGTCACACGCGAGCGAATCCGCCAGATCGAGAACAACACGCTGAAGAAGCTCGAGTCCCTGCCCGAGGCGCAGGGCCTCAAGGATTGCGTCTGAGGCAGGCCACCTAGGGGTGGCGGATGAACGTCGGGCCGTGGACACGGACGCTGACCGCTCGTCCGTCCCAGAGGTTGGCCTGTAGCGAGCTCGTGAACGTGACCTGCGCGAGCCCGCGTGTATGGACCGGGATGCGCACGTCCTGCCTCTGACCCGGCTGGAGGGACACGATCCGGTGGAGCCCGGAGCCGCGGAAGGTGATCTGGAGCGGCGCCGCGCTCGCCGGCGAGCGGAGCGAGAGCCGAAGCGTTCCGTCGGCGCGACCTGAGCTGCCCGGCCAGACGAGAACGCGGCCGCGACCGGCGAGCCAGCCGTCCGAATACCTACCGACGGCGACGAGGTCGACCCGCGGGATACCCGAGGGTCGCCAGAGCTGGAAGCTTCCGCCGCTGGCCACCCGCTGTGCGCCGCGGAGGTTGACCTGGACCGAACGGTTCTCGATCAGCAGCGGCCGCTCGAGCGTTCCCGCGGTGGTGACGAAGCGCCCGTCGGGAGCGATCCGCACGGCGGCGGCCCCGAAGTTGTCCACCGGCTTGACGTCTCCGAGGAGGAAGACCGAGTCGATCGAGCTGTTCCACGTCATCTGCTCCAGCGCGCGGCCGACGTCGGTGCCGGGCGTCTCGACGAGTGCGACTCGCCCCAGCCTCGCGTGGTCGACCCATTCACGGTCGGCCGGCAGGTAGTCGCTCCGAACGTCGGCTGCGTTCGAGCGGGAAACGGAATACGCACCGAGCGTGACGGCGCCGAAGGCGATCGCCGTCGCGGCGAGGCCGACGGTCAGCGCGCGCCGGCCGAAGTAGGTGAGCGCGAGCGCCAGCGCGCAGAGGGCTGCAGCGCACAGCGCGACGACAAGTGAGCCGCGGCCGGCCCCGGCCAAGAGCTTCTCGAGCCGGAACACCGCGAAGAGGAGCGGGGAGTCCTGCTTCGCGTCCCCGATCGTGTAGCCGGAGAGCGGAATGCTGGCCGAGAGCCCGATGAACCCGGCGGCAAAGACGGCGATGAAGCGGCGACCCGGCAGCCCGCGGCGGACGTACAGCGCGAACGCGATCGCCAGGAGCGGGAGGAACGCCGTGAAATAGCGTTCCTGGAAACGGCTCGAGCCGTTCGAGGCGTAGAGCGCAGCCTCCGCGAAGACGAGCGCGCCGAGCGCGACCGCCAGCGCCGCGAACCCACCTTCGGCCCGCGAGCGGGGCCGAACCAAAGCGAGGGAGAGCCCGACCAGGGCTCCCGGTACGAGCACCAGCCCGGCGGAGTAGGCGAGCAGCATTGCGTCGACACCGGCCCAGTGAAGGAGGCCGAGGGGGTGGACGTGTTGGTGTGTGACGTTCGCGTAGTAGCCGAGCGCTCGGGCGGGCCCGGCGGCAAGGAACACCGCTCCGGCGCCGGCAAACACCCCGAGGGAGAGCCGCAGCTTCCCTACGACGGCGCGAATGCTCCCGCGCTCCACGACGAGGGCGGCGGCGACCAGCGCGATCGGAAGCACCACGTACTGGATCCGCGCGAAGGTCGCGAGCCCGCCGGCGGCGACGAAGGCGAGCTGGTTCAGCCGGGTCGGCCGGTCGAGCGCGCAGACGCCGGCGTACACCGCGGCCAGAACGAGAGGGTAGGCCACCGGTCCGGCGAGCACGAACGAGGAAAAGAAGAAGTCAGGCGTTGCGACCGCGATCCCGGCGAGGGCCAGGCCGACCCGCTGGTCGCAGCCGAGCCGCCTGGCGAGCAGGTAGACGGGAATCGCCCCGAGCGACATGAACAGGGCGTTCTCGGCCTGCGTCAGCCGGTAGGCGAGCATCGGGTCGCCGAAGAGCCAGAACGGCGCCGCGAGAATCGGCTCGAGCAGCGACGGAAAATGGGCCGCGTGCCCTCGGATCACGGGCCGGCCGTGCTCGGCAAAGCCGCGCGCGAGGGCCGAGTAGATGTACTCGTCCGGGAAATAGACCTGGACGGAGTGGCCGAGCGCCACGATTGACCGAAGCGCGGTGCTGACGGCGACCAGCAGCGCGAGGACCGCTCCGGCGGGGACCGCTGCAACGCGCTCTGACAGAGCAAGCCTCTCGTGCGCGTGCGAGCGCGGTTCGGCGACGCGGACGGCCACGAAGTCCGTATCGGCAGGCACCCGGCATCCCTTGAACGAGGGATGCCGCGGGCCGGCGGCCCTCCGGCGTTAGCTGCCGAGCGGCTGGTCGTGCGTGCGCTTCGACGGCACGAAGAGCCGGCAATGCGGGCACTTGAAGCCGCGATAGCGCTCGGCTGGCCCGTCGATCAACTCGGCAGCGAACGGCTTCTTGCAGTGCGGGCAGACGGCTTCGACCGTCGATTGGGCGGCGCGCGCGGCGGTCATCACTTTCTGTGTACCCGGATTCGCTTCGCGTCAATCCAAGAAGCGGCCGGCCCGAGAATCTGGCCGAAGAAGGTCATGTCCCGAACGGACACGGCCAGGCCGGTTTCACCGCTCCAGCAAGCTCGTAGCGCTCAGAGCTTCCATGAGAGCTGTAACCGTTGCCGCGTAGCCGTGCTCGGGCGGTGCCGCGTAACCGACGATGAGGCCGGCGCGAGTCGCCTCGGGGTCCTGGCCGGGGTAGCTCGTCGCGAGTCCGTGCAGCGCGATGCGGCGCTCGGCTGCAGCATCCAGTAGCTCGCGTTCGACTTCGATGTCGGGGAGGAGCACGTGCAGGTCGAGGCCGGCTGCCGTGCCGCCGATGGACGCGTCGGGGAAGCGCCGGCGCAAAGCTTCGACCAGCAGGTCCCGGCGGCGGCGGTAGCGCAGGCGCATCTTGCGGACGTGCCGGTCGTACTCGCCGCTCCGGATCAGCTCGGCGAACGCGAGCTGCTCGAGTGCACCGGTCTGCCAGTCCAGCAGGCGCTTCTGGACCAGGGTCGGCTCGAGCAGAGCCGGCGGCAGCACCAGCCAGCCCAGCCGAATTCCGGGAGCGAGCGTCTTGGAGGCAGTGCCGGCATAGATCACGTGCCCCGGCTCCAGCCCCTGGAGTGCCCCGATCGGGGGGCCGTCGTAGCGGAACTCGCCGTCGTAGTCGTCCTCGATTACCACGCACTCCATGTCTCGCGCCCATTTGAGCAGGCGTGAGCGCCGGTCCGGGGCGAGCGGCATCCCGAGCGGGTGCTGCCTGTTCGGTGTAAGGAGAACGGCCTGGGGCGTGGGTCTACCCGAGGCGAGCGAGTCGATCTGCGCGCCACCGGCGTCAACGGTCACCGGAGCGATCGCAGGCCCGGCTGCGAGGACGATCTCCCGATGGTGGGGCATGCACGGATCCTCCATCGCCACCGTGGTCACTCCGCTTTCCGCGAGTGCTCTCGCGACGAGGTTGAGGCTCTGGGTGAACCCGGTCGTGACGACGATCCGGTCGGGCTGGACGCGCAACCCGCGCGCGCGGGCGAGGTAGATGGCAAGCTGCTCGCACAGCTCGGGGCGGCCCCGCGTCGCTCCATGCCCGAACGCGGCGTCGGGTGCCGTTGCCAGTGCACGGCGGAGCGCCCGCGACCAGGCCGTACGGGGGAACGACGTCGGATCGGGGCGCCCCGCCCGCAGGTCGTGGCGCCAGCTTCCCCCGTCGGCCGCTCGGGGTGCCGCCGGCGTCGCACGCATTATGTTGCCTACAGAGGCAACCACGGTGCCGGCCCCGCTCCGGCCCGAGATCCAACCTTCCGCCGACAGGTGCGAATACGCCTCGAGCACGGTTCCGCGCGAGACGGAGAGGTCGAGCGCCAGCGCGCGCGTCGACGGCAAACGCGTTCCGGCGCGAAGCCGTCCCTCGGCGATCGCGTCGCGAAGTCTGCGCTCCAGGCTCGAGCGCAGGCCCTCGCCGCGGTCGACGTCGACGAAGAGATCGAGACGACGGACCGGCTCTTCCAACTCGAGGCCTGGCGCGAGGCCGGCTGCTTCACGCAGCGTGAGCGCGCGGCACTCGGGCTCACGGACGCCGTCACGCTTGTCCGCGACACGCGCGTCCCCGACGATGTCTGGGAGGAAGCGGCCGCAGCTTTCGACGCGCGAGAGCTCGCAGCCCTGCTCGCCGCCATCGTCTCCAGCAACAGCTGGAACCGGGTCAACATCGCCATTCGCGAACCCGCCGGGACGTACCAGCCCGGCTAACCTCCACAGCCGGTGCCGACGCAAGCCGAGAAGGCCGCGACGTTCCGTGCCCTGCACGAGGGCGAGCCCTTCCTGATCCCGAATCCCTGGGACGCGGGCTCGGCCAAGGTCCTCGCGGCGCTCGGGTTCAAGGCGCTGGCCAGCACGAGTTCGGGGTTCGCGTTCACGCTGGGGCGGGTGGACGGTGAGGCCACCCTCGACGAGGTGGTCGACCACGCGCGGGCCCTCGACCGTGCGACGGACCTGCCCGTCTCGGTCGATCTCGAGAACGGGTACGGGCCCCGGCCCGAGGATGCCGCGGCTGCCATCGCTCGCGTCGCCGAGGCCGGAGCGGTCGGCGGCTCGATCGAGGACTATGACCCGAGGGGCGAGCTCTACGCGCTCGACCACGCGGTCGAGCGGGTGGCTGCGGCCGCCGAGACAGCCAAGGCTCTCGGCTTTCCGTTCACGCTCACGGCGCGAGCGGAGAATCACATTCGAGGAAACCCCGACCTCGAGGACACGATCGCGCGTTTGCAAGCTTACGAGCGGGCCGGCGCCGACGTCCTCTACGCGCCGGGTCTACGCACCGCGGACGAAATCCGAGCGGTCCGCGAAGCGACGACGAAGCCGATCAATGTGCTCGCGCGTCCGGGGCTAACGCTCCGCGAGATCGCCGAGGCGGGCGGTCAGCGCATCAGCGTGGGGGGTAGCTTGACCTGGGTCGCGGTCAATGCGCTGGCCGCTGCGGCGAAGGAGATACGTGACTCGGGCGACTTCGCCTCGCTGAAGGTGCCCGTCCAGGTCAGGGACTGGCTCGGCTAGCCCAGGGGAGCCCCCCGGAAGGGGCTCCCCTGGATCTTTCTCTAGGCGGCGAGGTCGAGTGCCGGCTCCGCCTCGGGAACCGGCACCTGCTCGAGCTCGTCGCGGCGGATCAGGGTCAGCGCGGCGACGATCCCGACGCCGGCGATTCCGACGCCGGTCAGGAAGGCCGCGTTGAAGCCGTGGACGAGAGCGTTGGGCAATGCGGAGCCCGAGGCGACCGCGTCGTTGGTTCGCGAGGCGGCGATCGTCGAGAGCGCCGCGATGCCGAGTGCTCCGCCGATCTGCTGCGACGTGTTGATCAGGCCGGACGCAAGACCCGCCTCGGCGGGCTGCACGCCGGCGAGCGCCGCAATCGAGATCGGCACGAATGCGAAGCCGATGCCGAACCCGATCAGCAGGAAGCCGGGCAGCAGGTCGCCGACGTACGAGCCGCCGACCGACACCTGCGTGAAGTAGAGCAGGCCGGCGGTCAGCGCGATCATTCCGGACACGAGCACCGGCTTGACGCCGACGCGGGTGACGAGCTGGGCGGCGACGGCCGACCAGAGGATCGCCGTTCCGGCCACCGCGAGATAGGCGACTCCGGTCTTCATCGCCGAGTAACCGAGCACCTGCTGCATATACAGAGTCAGCATCAGGAACATCGAGAACATCGCGGTGCCCATGATGAAACCGGCCACGTTCGCGCCGCTCACGGTTCGCGTCCGTAGGATCCCGAAGCGCATCAGCGGTTCGGGGTGGCGGTTCTCCCAAATCCCGAAGGCGGTGAGCATGGCGAGTGCCGCGGCGAAGAACCCGATCGTCCTGCCGCCGAGCCAGCCGTTCTGGCCGGCCTGCGTGATTGCGTAGACAAGCGAGGAGAGGCCCCCGGTGACAAGCACGCCGCCAGGGACGTCGAAGCTCTTCACGCTGGCGTCGCGGCTCTCCGTCAGCAGGCGAGGCGTGAGTGCGAACGCGACCACTCCGACGGGCACGTTGATGAAGAAGATCCACTCCCAGCTGAGCGCGTCGGTGAGGACGCCGCCCAGCAGCACGCCGGCCGCTGCACCGAAGCCGCCGACCGCGCCCCAGACGCCGAGCGCGATATTGCGCTCACGCCCTTCGAGGAACGTCGTCGAGAGGATCGAGAGCGCCGCCGGGGTGATGATCGCCGCTCCCAGGCCCTGGAGCGCCCGGGCTCCGATCAGCGATCCCTCGGACCAGGCGAACCCGGCGAGGAGCGAGGCGGCGGAGAACACCGCGAGGCCGACGAAGAACAGGCGGCGTCGCCCGAGCAGGTCGGCCGCACGCCCACCGAGGAGCAGGAAGCCGCCGAAGACGAGCGCGTAGGCGCTGATCACCCATTGCAGGTTTGCCTGCGAGAACCCGAGGTCGACCTTGATCGAGGGCAGCGCGACGTTCACGATCGCGATGTCCAGTACGACCATGAACTGGACGACGCTGAGGAGCGCCAACGCCAGCCACTTGCGGTTTTCCGAACTCACCATGTCGTCCGTTTCCTTTCCCTTGAGCAGTTGAGACTTGCAACTTAGCAGAGACTACTTCTGTTTAGCAAGTAGAACCTTCACAACAGCAAGCGGCGGCGCTACACTGCGTCCGTGAACAAGCGCTATGACCAGTACTGCCCGGTGGCGCATGCGCTCGAAGTCGTCGGTGAGCGGTGGACGCTTCTGATCGTCCGGGAGCTCCTGCAAGGCCCGAAGCGCTACACCGATCTGGCGGCGAACCTCCCCCGGATCGGCACGAACATCCTCGCGGGGCGCCTCAAGGAGCTCGAGCGCTGCGGGGTCGTCGCCAAACGCCGACTGCCCGCACCGGCCGCGTCGCAGGTCTACGAGCTGACGCCCTACGGGGCCCAGCTGAAGCCGGTCGTCCGAGAGCTCGCGCTCTGGGGCATCCAGTCGCTCGGCCCCCCGCAGGACGACGACGAGTTCGCCCCGGGCTGGCTCGAAGGCGCTCTCGACACCGTCTTCGCTCCGGTCGCGCCCGGCGGCGCATTCGAGTTCCGCGTCGGCACCGAGGTTGCGTCTCTCGTCGACGGCGAGGTTCGAGCCGGCTCGGTCGACGAGCCGGATGTCGTTGCCACAACAGACAACGTCGGTTTCTACTATCTCTTCGTCGAGCGGCGCTGGGACGGCGTGAGCGTCGAAGGAGACCGCGGGCTGCTCGAGCGGCTTCTCGACGCGGCGGCTGTGCCCGCCGCCGGCGCTCCGGTCCCGGCTTAGCTCATCGGGACGCGGCCGCCCTCGAGCGGCAAGCCGGCTTCCGCCCAGCCCGCCTTCCCTTCGCGGAAGTGGCGGACGTTTCGATAGCCGAGCTCGATCAGCCGGTTGGCTACTTCCACCGAGCTGTCGCAGTCAGAGCTCGAGCAGTAGACCACGACCTCGATCTCGGGGTCGGGAATCCGCCGCGGCGCGCGCTCGTCCACGGACGGGGGCGGGATGTTGACCGCGCCGGGAAGGTGCGACGCCGCGAAGGACATCGGAGCGAGCGCATCCACGAGCACGAACTCGGCACCGCCCTGGATCTTGGCCCAGAGATCCTCGCGCGTTATCTGGGTCGGCGTGGCGGGCACGACCTAAGTTTGCCGGGCCGACGCGGCTAGACGATCCGCAAGCTCCTCGACCTTCGCGCGCAGCTCCTCCGGCTCCAGGATCGTGAAGCCGCAATTGAGGCCGGCGAGCACGCGCGCCATCCAATCCAGCGAGCTCACGCGCATGCGAAGCAGCGTCCCCCGGTCGGCTTCGAGGATCTCCGCAAGCGTTGCGGGGAGGCGCGTCGCCGCCTGATCGACCGGAAGGTCGAGCAACACTTCGATGTGCCACTTCCACGGCACGCGGGCGAGCGAGCGGCTGACGTGCGCGACCGCTCGGAATCCGTCAGGAGGTTCGAGCGCCGGGTCGTCGGTGGCCGTGGTCTCCCGCAGTCGATCGACCCGGAAGACGCGCATGGCGGAGCGGGTGTGGTCATGGCCGGCCAGGTACCAACGTCCCGAGTGGACGACGAGGCCGTGGGGACTGATCTCGCGCTGTGTGTTCTCGCCGGAGAACGACGTGTACGCAGCCCGAAGACGGCGGCGGCGGCGGATCGCGTCGGCGAGGAGCAGCACCGCCTCGCCGGCTACCGGGACTCCGGCCGTCGGGGCCGACGTGAAACCAAGAGCGTCCTCGAGCGCCTCTGCTTGGCGCCGAAGCTTGGTTGGCAGGACCCGGCGGATCTTCTCGAGAGCGCCGTCGGCCGAATGAGTTGTGGTGTCCAAGCCCAGCTGCTGCGCCGCGATCAGTCCGAGGACGACGACGACCGCCTCGCCGTCGTTCAGCATCAACGGAGGGAGCCGGAAGCCGGGGCGCATGCGATACCCACCGCCGACGCCGCGCTGGCCCTCGATCGGGATGCCGAGCTCCTGTAGGGCGGCGATGTAGCGCCGGACCGTGCGCGGGTCGATCTCGAGTCGCTCGGCGATCTGCCCACCGGTAGTGAGTGTCTGCGCCTGGAGGAGCTCGATCAGCTCGAGCAGCCGTGCGGTCGGCGTCAGCACCGCCGAAAGTGAAGCACACATAGAGGGCTTAATCCGCCCTATTTGACCGCTAGCGTGCCCGCAGCCAACCCAGCGAAAGGAGGACGAGATGGCCGTCGCGGTTCAGTGGGAGACGAACTGGGTGATGGAGTTCACCCCGGCCGGAGACGAGCTGTGAACGCGGTCGACCAGTTCGGCGCGATCGACCGGTTCGGCGAGGTCCGGCCCGAGTACCGGCACATCTCCAAGCTGATCTCGCCGGCGCCGAGCCTCACTCTCTACGACGCCGTTCTGAAGTGGTACGACATCGCCCCGCCGGACGCGGCTGTCCCGGACGAGATTAGGGAGCTCGCGCGGGCCGCCTTGGAGGCTGCGGACGGCTCGGGAGAGCTTGGGCTCTCTCGCGACCTCGGCTTCGTGATCCTGCACCGGTGCGGTGAGAGCTTCTACTTCCTCATCGTCTCGACCTGGCGCAACGACAACGAGCTCTGGGAGACGGTGTGGGCAAAGGACGGCGAGGACGACGACGCTTTCAGCCCCTGGCCGATCGCTCCCGGGCACTCTCCCACCTTCTGCGTGTGGGAGCTCGGCGCCGTCTGGCACGAGCAGCAGGCCTGGAGCCGCTACCTGCGCTCTCAGCGGGATGCGGCCTCCAAGCAGGCGTATCTGGGTGATTCCTACGAGGGTCTGGTCTGAACCGATGAGTCCCGGCTCGCCCGCCCGAGCCCGTACCATGAGCGCCGTGCAGGAATCGCCGCTCAAGGTCAGGCCCGCGGCCGGCGAGCTCGAGGACTCACTCGAGCAGCATCGGGCCGAGTTGACCGCCTACTCGTACCGGATGCTGGGCTCGCCGTTCGAGGCCGAGGACGCCGTTCAGGAGACGCTGATCCGCGCGTGGAAGAACTACGACCGCTTCGAGGGGCGGGCCGCGTTGCGCTCCTGGCTGTACCGAATTGCGACGAACGTCTGCCTCGACATGCTGAGCGGCAGGGAGCGGCGCGCCCGTCCGATGGACCTCGGCCCGGCACAAGCCCCGATCGAGTCCAACCTGAACACGCTGCCCGAGACGACGTGGATCCAGCCGATCCCCGACGGCCTCGCCCTGTCGGAGGGAGACCCGGCCGACGTGGCCGTTGCGCGCGAGACGATCCGGCTTGCGTTCGTCGCCGCCCTGCAGCACCTTCCGCCCCGGCAGCGGGCGGTCCTGATCCTCTGCGAGGTCCTCCGCTGGAAGGCGGCGGAGGTCGCCGAGCTCCTCGAAACGAGCGTCGCGTCGGTGAACAGCGCGCTGCAGCGGGCTCGGGCGACACTCGAGGCCGGCAACGTGAGCGCTTCCGACCCCTCGCCCCCGCTCGACGAGTCCGACCGCGCGCTCCTCGCCCGCTACGTCGAGGCGTTCGAGCGCTACGACATCGACGCGCTCACCTCACTGATTCAGGAGGACGCGACGCAGTCGATGCCGCCGTTCGACCTGTGGCTCGACGGCCGCGACGACATCTTCGAGTGGTGGTTCGGGCCGGGGATCGGCTGCGCCGGATCGCGTGTGATACCCACCGTCGCGGCGAACGGTTCACCGGCATTTGGCCAGTACAAGCCGAGCGCGAGCGGAGACGGCTATGAGCCGTGGGCGCTGCAGGTGCTCGAGCTCTCGGAGGGCCAGATTGTCGAGCTCACGTTCTTCCTCGACACCGACACGCTGTTCCCGCTCTTCGGCCTGCCTGCTCGGCTCGACTCGTAGCGGCTTTTCAGTTCGGTGCGTCAGTCCGGCAGGACGTCTTGCAACCCCATGAAGTCGAGCAGGTCGAGCAGCTCGTCCGACGCATTGCGCAGCCGTACCTGGCAACCATGCCGCCGGGCCGCAAGCTGAAGCCGCGCGAGCGCATCGACCGTGACGCCGTCGGGGTCGACGCCGGCCACGTCGCAGAGAGCGACGCCGGCGCTGCTCCTCTCCAGCAGCGCGCAGACGCGCTCGCAGAGCCCGGGCAGGTCCGCGCGAGCGATGGGGCCGGCGATCGCGAAAGCGACCGTCGGTGGCGCTGGGGCGGCCATCAACAGGTAGACCCTGGGAGCGGCGAAAACTCATCGGTACCGAGACCGATGAGTTACGGCGCTTGCCGTGGTCTAAGCATTTGAAACGAATGGAAAACGCACCGAAAGGGAGACGCCGATGACCATCACCGATACCCGCACCCGCTGGCTCGCGCTGATCGTCCTCTGCCTCGCCACGCTGATGATCGTCCTCGACACCACGATCGTGAACGTCGCTCTGCCGTCGATCCAGGACGACCTCGGCTTCTCGAAGACCTCGCTGGCCTGGGTTGTGAACGCGTATCTGCTCACCTTCGGCGGCTTCCTGCTCCTGGGCGGGCGCCTCGGCGATCTCTACGGCCACCGGCGGCTGTTCCTCTCCGGGATCATCCTCTTCACGCTCGCCTCGCTCGGCTGCGGCCTGGCCAACTCGCAGGGAGTCCTCGTTACCGCGCGGGTTGTTCAGGGCCTGGGCGGTGCAGTCGCTTCGGCGGTCTCGCTGTCGCTGATGATGACCCTGTTCACCGAGCCCGCCGAGCGCGCCAAGGCGATGGGCGTCTTCGGCTTCGTCGCCTCGGGCGGCGGCTCGATCGGCGTGCTGCTCGGCGGCATCCTCACCAACTCGCTGGACTGGCACTGGATCTTCCTCGTCAACCTGCCGATCGGTGTCGCTGTCGTGGCCCTCTCGTTCAAGCTGCTGCCAGGCCGCGAGGGGGAGGCCGTTAGGGGCCGGCTCGACGTCGCCGGCGCGGTGGCGGTGACCGCGTCGTTGATGCTCGCCGTCTACGCGATCGTGAACGGGAACCAGGAAGGATGGACGTCCGGCCAGACGCTCGGGATGCTCGGTGGCGCGGTAGCGCTCCTCGCGCTCTTCTTTGGCATCGAGGCCCGCGTTCGATCTCCGCTGATTCCGCTCCGGCTCTTCCGCTTGCGCAATGTCGCAACGGCGAACGTCGTCGGCGTGCTCTGGGCCGCGGCCATGTTCGCCTGGTTCTTCCTGTCTGCCCTCTACCTCCAGCTCGTGCTCGGCTACAGCCCGCTCAAGGTCGGACTGTCCTTCCTGCCGGCGAACCTGATCATGGGCGCGCTCTCCGTCGGACTCTCGGCCCGGCTCGTCATGCGCTTCGGCATCAGACCTCCGCTCGGGGCCGGGCTGCTGTTCGCGGCCGTCGGGCTCGCGCTCTTTACACGCCTGCCTGTCGACGGCAACTACTTCGTCGACGTTCTGCCGAGCATGATCCTGCTCGGCATCGGCGCCGGCATTGCCTTCAACCCGGTCTTGCTCGCCGCGATGAGCGACGTCGCCCCGGAGGAGTCGGGTCTTGCCTCCGGCCTCGTCAACACCGCGTTCATGATGGGCGGCGCACTCGGCCTCGCCGTCCTCGCCAGCATTGCGGCCTCGCGCACCGACAGTTTGCGCGCGTCAGGTGACGGCCCCCTTGCGGCGCTCGTCGGCGGGTACCACATCGCGTTCCTGGTCGGCGCCGTCTTCGCAGCTGCCGCGGCCGGAATCGGCGTGGCGCTGCTTCGCACCCGCCAGCACGCGGCCGCCGCACATGGCGAAGCAGCCGTCAGCCCTGTGGCAGCCGAGGCCGGGTCATGAAGCCCCTGTCCGTCGTGTCAGCAGCCGAGTGGGAACTTGCCCGCGAGCAGCTGCTCGTCAAGGAGAAAGAAGCCACCCGAGCGCGAGACGCCCTGGCCGCCGAGCGCCGGAGGCTGCCGGCCGTCCGGATCGACAAGGACTATGTCTTCGAGGGTCCCGCTGGCGAGAAGCGCCTGCTCGATCTCTTCGACGGACGCAGCCAGCTGATCCTCTACCACTTCATGTTCGCGCCGGATACCCAAGGCTGGCCGTCGGCGGGCTGCCCAGGTTGTTCGATGTTCGTCGACAACATGGGGAAGCTCGCCCATCTCCACGCCCGCGACACCTCCCTGGTCCTGGTCTCCCGCGCACCGCTGGCGCAGATCGAGCCCTACCGGGAGCGCATGGGGTGGACCGTGCCCTGGTTTTCCTCGGCCGGCAGCGACTTCAACGTCGACTTCGGTGTCACGACGGACAACGGCGAGACGTTCGGCCTCAGCGTTTTTCTCCGCGAGGGCGACAGCGTCTATCGGAGCTACTTCACGGCCGGGCGCGGTGTCGAGACGCTCGGCACCAACTGGACCTTTCTCGACCTGACACCACTCGGCCGCCAGGAGAACTGGGAGGAGTCGCCTCCCGGGCGGCCCCAGACGCCGCCGTACGAGTGGTGGCGCCGCCACGACGAGTATTAGGAACCCGCAATCCGTGCAATGCTGCTCCCTCCACGCCCTCGGCTGAGGGGCGAGCCGCTCTTTCGCAAACGCGGATCAGGAGGAGCACGATGGGAAGGAGACCCTGATGGCGCCCATCTCTCGCGGCTTCAGCGGCCGTCGCCGCACAGCGGGCGACCCGGCGCGCGTCCCGCCCGGCCAGTACCTGACCGACGACTTCCCGGTCCTCTCCGCCGGGCCGACGCCGCATACGCCGCTCGGGGAGTGGAGCTTCGCGGTTCGCGGCGCCGTGGACGAGCCCGTGTCGTGGACCTGGGAGGAGTTCCTTGCGCTCCCCACCGAGACGGTCACCGTGGACATCCACTGCGTGACCAAGTGGTCGAAGCTGGACACCGTCTGGACCGGCGTCTCGGTCGACGTCCTGCTCTCGGGCGTCGAGACGAGCGCCGAGCACGTCACCGCATTCAGTGACGGCGGCTACACGACGAACCTGCCGCTCGAGGACGTGACCGGCGGGAAGGCATGGATCGCGTATGCGTACGGCGGCGAGCCCCTCGAGCCGGAGCACGGCGGGCCGGCGCGACTGCTCGTCCCACACCTGTACTTCTGGAAGAGCGCCAAGTGGGTGCGCGGGCTCGAGCTCCGCGAGGAGGACGAACCCGGCTTCTGGGAGACGTACGGCTACCACAACTACGGAGACCCGTGGCAGGAGCAGCGCTACTCGGGCGACTGAACTGGCAGCTCGCCAGTGTGGTCGAGCTGATCGACGAGACGGCGCGGGTCCGGAGCATCGCGCTCGATCCCCCCGAGTGGGCCGGCCAGCGCGCGGGTCAGCACGTCGACGTGCGACTGACCGCGGAGGACGGCTACCAGGCGCAGCGCAGCTACTCGATCGCCTCGGCTCCCGAGGACGAACACCTCCTGCTCACGGTCGAGCGGCTCGATGACGGCGAGGTGTCGCCGTACCTCGTCGGCGAGCTCCGGTCAGGCGACGAGCTCGAGCTGCGCGGCCCGATCGGGGGCTACTTCGTCTGGGAGGAGCCGCTCGGCGGGCCGCTGTTGCTGCTTGCGGGCGGGTCGGGGATCGTGCCGCTCCGATCGATGCTGCGCCATCGGGCCGCGATCGACAGCACGGTTCCCGTGCGATTGCTCTACTCGTCACGGGCGCTCGACGAGGTGATCTACCGGGACGAGCTCGTGGGCCTGTCTACCGACAGCGAGGTCGACGTTCGCTTCACGCTCACGCGCGAGTGGCCGGAAGGGTGGCGAGGCTACCGGTGGAGAATCGACCGGGAGCTACTCGAGGAGGTGGCCTGGGCACCGCACGAGCGGCCGCTCGTCTACGTCTGCGGCCCGACCGCCTTCGTCGAGGCGGCGGCCGGCGGGCTCGTGGAGCTCGGACATGATCCAGGGCGGATCAGGACCGAACGCTTCGGACCAACAGGGGGCTAGGTTGAACACGGGAGGGCTCATGATGGACGCACTCGACGGAAACGCCATCGCCGGCGTGCTGTTCGACGTGTTCGGCGCGGAGATGACGACCGCGATCGGGGTCTGTGCGGGCTGTGGCTCGAGCCGGCACGTAGCCGAGGCAGTGGTTTACGCCCGTGCGCCCGGCACCGTCGTCCGGTGCCGGAGCTGTCTCAGTGTGCTGATGGTGCTCGTCACGAGAGCTGAGATCACCTGCGTCGACCTGCGCGGGCTGGCAGGCTTCGAGCCCGCGCCAAACCCACTGCCTCGGGAGGGCTGATGGACGATCCCCAGATCCACGAGAACATCGAGCGGCTCGTCGCGGAAGAGCACGAGCTCTGGCAGCGAGAGTCGGCAGGGACCGCCGACGAGGACGATCGCCGACGATTGCAGCAGCTGAAGGTCTCGCTCGATCAGAGCTGGGATCTGCTCCGCCAGCGACGTGCCCTGCGCGAAGCCGGCCACGATCCGGACGCGGCCGACTTTCGGCGGCCCGAGGTGGTGGAGCGCTACGAGCAGTAGCGACGGGCGCCACCCGTGGGCCGGCTAATCGTCCTCCTGCGCGGCATCAACCTCGGTTCCCGTAATCGCATCGCTGCCTTCGCGAGCTACTTCATCTGGAGGATGTCCCGCTCGCCGTGGAATTTCGGCGGCGGTCCGGTGATGTGATTCTCTCAAGAGGGTATCCGGTTTAGCCGCCCCTTCCCCAAATCGTTGAGCGGTGCAGGCCCATCCGGACGCGAATCGGCCCCCGCTGCCATGCCTCCTGCGCCTCGCGCGCGGGCCGCGACCGCGCCCAGCCGGTCGGGAAGGCGACGAAGAAGGCGTGCCCTGCGTATCCACCTCGAGCCCGCCGTGCGCGCTGAACGCCTGCCGCAGGATCCGGCGATGCTCCGCCAGCGCGTCCGCGTACCGCTCCCCGAGCTCGTGCAGCAACTGGGTCGAGCCTTCGATGTCGGTGAAAGAAAGGTGACGGTGCCGGACGAAAGCTCAGGCATCGCTCTCGCCGAGCGCGTACTCGACCGCCTCGTCCCAGCTGAGTCGACGGCCCCTCTCGAGCCCCGTCTCGAGCTCCGGCCCCGGCTCGCTGAGGGCCCGCTCTCCGAATCCGTCGATGTACTGCTTCAGGGCGGGGCTCGGGGGTGTCTGCGCTTCCTCGGACTCGACTGCGCCCCACAGTAGCCCTGCGCGCGCGACGTCTGCTCGCGCTCGTGCGACGGCGGCGAGAAGGGCGATCGTATACAGCTCTAGGCGACGGTCATCCATCGTCCGGAAGAGCTCGAGTGCGGCTCGGGCGTGCTCCTCTGCCTCGCCAGCGCAGCCGAGCTTGAGCGAGAGCTCGCCGAGGTCCGCCAGTCCGCCGGCCTCGAACCAGAGGAAGCCGATCTCCCGCGAAAGCTCGACGTACCGCCGTGTCAATTGCATCGCCCGGTCGAGATTCCCGTCGTGAGACTCCAGGCCCCCGAGCATCCCCACGGCCTCGGTCTCCAGGTACTTCGATCCGAGGGCTCGTGCTCGGATCAGATTCTCTTCGGCCAGCGACCGGGCCAGGTGCCAGTCGTCGAAGTTGACCGCGGAGGTGGCGAGGCGGTTGCGCAGATGGATGACCCCCCACTCGTCGCCGACGCGCTCGTACGTGGCCAGGCTCGCCTCGTAGAGCTCCCGCGCCACTTTCTCGTCGCCGGAGATCTGTGCCGTTCCGCCGAACACGCGGAGAACGGCTGCTCGCAGTTCGAGCGGGATGTCGCCCGCCCGGTCGTAGAGCACCGCGAGCCGACGCACCCCCTCCGACGCGTCCTTCGAGACCCAGAACTGCTCGAGCTCGACGGCAATCCGCAGCCCAAGCTCGGCGTCGGCGTCGAGCGCCCAGTCGAGCGCCGCGCGCATGTTGTCCTGCTCGGCGAGCGCGAGGTCGTAGCGCATCGTGCCCTCCTGGATGCGTTCCACGGCGAGGCACGTGGACTCGGCGACGCGCAGGAAGAACTCCGCGTGCCGACGGCGGATCGCCTCGGCCTCGCCGGAGGCCTCGAGTCGCTCGGCGGCGTACTCGCGGATCGTTTCCAGCATCCAGAAGCGGTCGTTCGTGTGGCGGAGGAGGCTCTTCTCGACGAGCGACTGGATCGTGTCGAGGGCGGCGTCTGCTATCGCTGCCGCCGCATCCAGCGTGCAGCCGCCGGCGAACACGCCGAGCCTCGCAAAGAGGCGTTGCTCCGCTGCGTTGAGCAGGTAGTGTGACCATTCG